>NZ_JBUDPI010000079.1:0-12432 GCF_054919635.1 Halochromatium sp.
GCCCGCGACCCGATGCGCAGGTTGCTAGAGCTCGACTGCAGGCTCTTGCAGGATGCTGTCACTGGTCTGGTGGAGGCCGATCTCGACAAGGCGATTGAGGTGTTCGAGGCCGACTCACAACTGAATGACGCCAGCGAGCAGCTACGCGCCGCACTCTTCGCCCCGGCAACGGGGCTTAGCGGCAATCATTTCGCTGGCCTCTTGACGGTGGCCCATGCGCTCGAGCGCACCGGTAACCACGCCAATAATATCGCCGAGCAGGTGGCCTACGTGATCACCGGCGAAGATGTGCGCTTCCGCAACCGGGAGCTGCTCATCGATCGTCTGCGCAGCTGGCGCTGAGACGAACCGGACTGCTGCAGGCCTGATCTCCACCTCATCGAAGGTGGGCATCCTAGCCGAACCGGCCGGTAATATAATCCTCGGTCAGCTTGTGCTGCGGCTGATTGAAAATGTCATCGGTGGTGCCGACCTCCACCAGATCACCGAGATGGAAATAGGCGGTACGCTGGGAGACGCGGGCTGCCTGCTGCATCGAGTGCGTGACGATCGCAATGGTGTACTGTTGGCGCAGCTCGTCGATCAGCTCCTCGATGATCGCGGTCGCAATCGGGTCCAATGCCGAGCAGGGCTCGTCCATCAGGATCACCTCGGGCGAGACCGAGATGGTGCGAGCAATACAGAGGCGCTGCTGCTGACCACCTGAGAGACTGGTGCCGGGCGCATCGAGACGGTCCTTGACCTCGTTCCACAGGCCGGCCCGCTGCAGGCTGGTCTCGACCAGCTCATCGAGCTCGGCGCGATTGTTGGTCAGTCCATGGATGCGCGGCCCGTAGGCAATGTTCTCGTAGATCGATTTCGGGAAGGGGTTCGGCTTTTGAAACACCATGCCAACCCGGGCGCGCAGTGGCACGACATCAATACTCCGGTCCTGGACCTCTTGGCCGTCAAGCTTGATCGAGCCCGTCACCTTGGCCGCTGGGATGGTGTCGTTCATCCGGTTCAGACAGCGGAGGAAGGTCGATTTCCCGCAACCAGAAGGGCCGATCATCGAGATCACCTCGTTGCGGCCGATGTCCAGGCTGACGTTCTTGATCGCATGCTTATCGTCGTACCAGACATTGACGTCACGGCAGATCATGCGTGGATTCGCCGAGGTAACGTCACCGACGGTGGTGGCGGTGGACTGGTCTTGCGCCAGGTGATCGGCGGTTATGTTTGAGGGTTTCACTGCGACAGCATCGGCGATCGTATTCATTGGAGACTCGGAAGAGTGGCGATGAGACTCGAGCACTGCGGGCGGCTTTACCTCTGCGCTTGAGCCATCATCCTGGTTATTCATGGGTTGTTCTCTGCGCGTGGCACCCAATCGACGTATCCGCGATGGCCGCGAGCCTCCGGGTGCCATCGGCGCTGCTCACCAGCGCCGCTCAAAGCGTCGGCGCAGTAGCACCGCCGTCAGGTTCATCAAGATCAAGAAGGCCAATAGCACCATGATCGCAGCCGAGGTCCGTTCGACAAAACCGCGCTCGGGACTATCCGCCCAGAGGAAGATCTGCACCGGCAGCACGGTCGCCGGATCAGTGAAGCCCTGCGGCACGTCGACGATGAAGGCGATCATACCGATCATCAGCAGCGGCGCACTTTCGCCGAGCGCTTGCGCCATGCCGATGATGGTGCCCGTCATCATGCCCGGCAGCGCCAAGGGCAGGACGTGATGAAGGCGGGTCTGCAACGGTGAGGCACCCACCCCAAGTGCGGCCTCGCGGATCGAGGGGGGTACCGATTTCAGCGCCGCGCGACTGGCGATGATAATCGTCGGCAATGTCATCAAGGTGAGCACCATTGCCGCTACCAGTGGTGTGGAGCGCGGTACGCCGAAGAAGTTGATGAAGACCGCAAGCCCGAGCAGCCCAAAGACGATCGAGGGCACGGCTGCCAGGTTGTTGATGTTCACCTCGATCAGGTCAGTGAGGCGATTCTTCGGCGCAAACTCCTCCAGATACAAGGCCGCGCCGACGGCGATCGGGAACGAGAACAACAGCGTCAAGACGAGGGTATAGAACGACCCCATCACTGCGCCGGCGATACCGGCCAGCTCGGGCTCGCGCGAGGTGCCGTTGGTGAAGAACGGGACATTGAAGCGTTTGCTCAGCAGCCCTTCGTGCTGCAGCTGCAGCACCCAAGCGAGCTGCTGATCATTGAGTCGACGCGCATCCTGAGGCGTGGTCAGCTCCAGTGTCTGCCAAGTGCCCGCTTCGGCAGGTGTCGCCGAGACCGGTGGCACCAGCACCTCACCGCGGGCGCTATCGGCCTCGAGCGCAATCAGCTTGACCAGCCCATCGTTGATGCGCAGCAGGAAGCTCGGCGCATCAGCGCTCGGCACCAGCTCATCGCTGCCTCTGGCCTCCTCGCGCAGGGCCTGGATCTTGGTCTCGAGTCGATCGATGTCGCGCTCATTTCGAGCGACCTCTCGCTCAGCCTCACCCGCCTTGTCGGCACTGAGATCGGCTTGCTCGAGCAGCGCTGTCTGATCGTCGTGGGTGCGCTGCAGCCGCGCCTGCTGGCGCGCCAAGCTATCGGCATTATCCTCGAGCCGAGCCCGTGCTTGCTCGAGGAGCGGCAGCAACGCATCATCTGAGACGCGGACAACGACAGCGTTGCCGATCTTGTCCAGATCCCCGGCCAGGGTTGCGACCCCAGCGCCTTCTGCGCGCAAGATCGGGGTCGAGCGTCCCTTCAGGAACATGTCGACGTCGTCGTCGGCGAGCAGAGGCACAGACTGCTCAGTGCCGATCACCGTCGGATCATTGGTCACCATGCGTCGCAGCTGCAGCGGGGCACCGGGGCTGAGCAGCGCATCCAGGTTGCGTCGCTCAGTGCGACCCGTCACTGCCGGAAACTCAGCGCGCAAGGCATCACGGGCGAGCTTAAGGAAGTTGACGCCCCTCAACTGGCGCGCAACCTCGGTCTCGTCCAGGTCACCCTCGCGCAGCGCTCCGCTCGGGTCGATCACCTCGGTATCGAAGCTCACCGGCAGCTCGATGTAGGACTGGAAGAAAGCGGTGTAGCCCTTGCTGACGATGCTGACGAAGAGGATCGCGACGAAGCTGAGTCCAAGCAACACGGCGCTGGCCCCGAGCAGCCGGAAGCGGCGCTCGGCGGCATAGCGGCGCTTGAGGCTGGACTCGACGATCTGTCTTGGACTGCGGTCGGAACCGCTGGCTGTCGTTGAATTACTCATACTGTTCACGGTATTTGCGCACAATGTGCAGCGCGATGACATTGAGAATCAGCGTCACGACGAAGAGCGTGAGACCGAGCGCAAAGGCGGCCAAGGTCTTGGCGCTATCGAACTCTTGGTCGCCGGTGAGCAGGGTAACGATTTGCACCGTCACGGTGGTGACACTCTCGAACGGATTTGCGGTCAGGTTGGCGGCCAGACCGGCGGCCATGACCACGATCATGGTCTCACCGATCGCGCGCGAGACCGCCAGCAGCACACCACCAACGATACCCGGCAGCGCAGCCGGAAAGATCACGCGACGAATGGTTTCCGACTGCGTAGCGCCGAGAGCATAGGAGCCGTCTCGCATCGCTTGTGGCACGGCGTTGATCACGTCCTCGGAAAGCGAGGAGACGAAGGGGATGATCATGATGCCCATGACCAAACCGGCCGCGAGCGCGCTCTCGGAGGCGATATCCAGCCCAACGCTCTCACCCAACCCGCGCATGAAGGGCGCCACGGTCAATGCAGCGAAGAAACCGTAAACCACCGTTGGGATGCCGGCCAGGATCTCCAATACCGGTTTTGCCCAAGCGCGCACCGAGCGGGGCGCATACTCGGCCAGATAGATCGCGGAAAGCAGCCCAACGGGCACCGCCAACAACATCGCGATGAACGAGATCAGCAAGGTGCCCGTGAATAGCGGGATGGCGCCAAAGGCCCCGGACGCGCCCACCTGCTCGGCGCGCAGCGCGATCTGCGGGCTCCACTTGGTGCCGAACAGGAACTCGGTCCAAGGCACCTTCTGGAAGAAACGGATCGACTCAAACAGCACCGACAGCACGATGCCAAGCGTGGTCAGGATCGCGATCGACGAGAACAGGACCAGTACGACCATCACAATCGACTCGACTCGATTACGGGCGCGGAAGCTGGGGGTCGTGTGCTGCCAGGCCCAGGCCATACCCGCTAACACCAGCGCACCGGTGAGCGACCAGAGCGCGAGTGCGGCAAGGCCGGACAGGCGCTGATAATGGGCTGCAGCCGCCTGCACCTCGGGGCTGATCTCGCGCGAGCTGATATTGCCGGTGGCCAGGTTGCGAATATCGCTGGTCAACAGGCTTAGCTGCCCTTCCGAGAGCTCTGCGGTCATCGCTTGCGGCAGCTCGGCGATGGTCAGCGCAGTCAGGATGTGCTCCTGCAAGCCGACCCAGAACAGCAGTAGCAGCAGTGCCGGTAGGCCAACCCAGAGCGCCGCGTAATAGCCGTAATACACCGGCAACGAATGCAGGCGATTGATCTGAGCAGCACCGCCGACGACGCCGATCGCGCGCTTGCGCCCGAGATGGTAGGCCAGCGCCATAGCGGCCAGGATGATGAACAACAGCAGCGAAGGGCTCATAGGGGACTAGCGGTCTTGATTCGTCACAACACTCTAGAACGCAAGACGCCAGCAGCCCTTGCGGACCGCTGGCGCTCACGAGCCACGATGCCACGCTCAAGCGCAGCACCGCGGGTCAAGCCAGCGCCTTACTTAGGGCTGGACATCGGCTCTAAGGCCTGAGCCGACGTGGCAATCTTCTCACGCATGTCTTCCGGCAGCGGGATCAGACCCTTGCTCGGCAGGTAGCCATCTGGACCCCAGGCGTTCTCGCTGGTGAAGGCGGTCACGTACTCTTGAATGCCAGGAATGGTGCCGACGTGGGCGTTCTTGACATAGAAGTAGAGCGAGCGCGACACCGGATAGTCACCGCTGGCGATATTGTCGAAGGTCGGTGCAACGCCTTCGATGATGGTGCCTTGCAGCTTGTCCGAGTTCTGATCCAGGAAGCTGAAGCCGAAGATGCCGAGCGCATCCGGGTTAGAGTCGAGCTTCTGAACGATCAGGTTGTCGTTCTCGCCAGCCTCGACATAGGCGCCGTCCTCACGGACGGTGCGGCAGACAGCCTTGTACTTCGACTTATCTTCGCTCTTCATCGCGGCAATCCAGTCGAAGGTCTTGCAGCCGCCTTCCATCGCGATCTCGGCAAAGGCATCACGGGTACCAGAGGTCGGCGGTGGGCCGAGCACCTCAATGGCCACGTCGGGCAGCTCTGGGTTCACCTCTTTCCACGTCTTGTATGGATTCGCGACCAGTTCTTCGCCACCCTCAGGGTTCGGCACGTCCTTCGCTAGCGCCAGCCACACGTCGCGCAGCGACAGCTCCAACTGCGGAGCCTTCTTTGAGTTGGCGATGGCGATGCCGTCGTACCCGATCTTGACCTCGGTGATCTCCTCGACACCATTCTCCTGGCACTTCTCGAATTCAGAGACCTTCATCCGACGCGAGGCGTTGGTGACGTCCGGATGCTCGACGCCAACACCGGCGCAGAACAGCTTCATGCCGCCACCCGAGCCAGTCGACTCGATCTTCGGCGTCGGGAATTCGGTGGTATTGCCGAACCGCTCCGCGACGGTGGTCGCAAACGGGAACACGGTCGAGGAACCGACGATGTTGATGGTGTCGCGGGCCATCGCCTGCGACGACAGGGTCAGGGCGCCAAGGACGGCAACGGCGAGTACAGATTTCTTCATGGAGAGACTCCATCAGCGGGTGAATCGAGCCACCGATTGTCTGCCCAAACTATTGTTATGGCATGACGGCTTCATTGCCGTTTGATGACGACGACCTCGAGCGCCGAGCTCGCCCGCGCTGCTGGCGAGTCGAAGCATCACTTAACGGCGGCCGATAATGCGATTCATGGCACGCTGGACCCGGTTGCTCGGCACCGAGAAGCCGATACCGACATTGCCACCAGAGGGTCCGATGAGGGCCGTGTTGATGCCGACGACCTCGCCGGCCAGATTGACCAAGGGGCCGCCAGAGTTGCCCGGATTAATGGAAGCATCGGTTTGGATTAGACCGCCAAGGGTATCGCCGGCAATGCCACCGCGCCCCACGGCACTGACGATGCCCGAGGTCACCGTCTGACCAATACCAAAAGGGTTGCCGATCGCGACCACAAAATCGCCGACCTCCAGTGCCGAAGAATCGCCAAAACGCAGGGCCGGCGCGCTTACCGATGGGATCCGTAAGACGGAAATATCGGCGCTGGCATCGCTGCCGATCAAGGTTGCCCGGAAGCTACGCTGGTCTTTCAAGGTCACCGTGATCTCACTCGCGTCGCGGATCACGTGCGCATTGGTCAGCACGTAGCCGCGCCCCGCATCGATGATCACCCCTGAGCCGACACTCTGGGTGCGCTGACGCTGCATCGACTGAGGAAGCGGCAGATCAAAGCGCTCCAGAAAACGTCGGAAGGCAGGGTCGCGCAAGAACGGATGCTCCTCGAGCAAGGTCTCTGAGTCGACCGAGATATTGACCACCGCGGGCGTGATCGGACGCAGCAAGGGCGCCAAGGACGGATAGCCTTTGCCGCCGATGCCCTTGAGATAGATCGGCAGCGCAGCCCCGCTATCGGCATCGGCTTCTGTCCGCTCACCCGGAGAGGTACCATCGAGCGGCGCCACAACCGCCGTGCTCGCACAGCCGCTCAGGAGCCCGAGCACCAGGAGAGCGGTCAGTAGGACCCCTGGCGAGCAGGTTGGCATGAACCGAGGCTTAAGTGCCCGCATCAGCGCAGGCATCCGCGCCAGCATCAGCACGGTCATGAGCGCGGCCACCAAAGAGCCTGCAAACCTGCGCCAGTCCATCGGCCGCACTAGTCTCGCGCCAATGCTGGGCTCCGCGCCAATGCACTTGCCACCTCGAGACGAAAGCCATAGGCCACTGGTTGATTGATCATCAGGCTAAAGGGTAGCCAGTCGCGCCCGCGGCGGACGAACCCTGCGTAGGTGCTGATCCCGCGCAGCGTCCCCGTCTTCGCCCGGACGCTCGTGTCATTGTCCTGCTCGGGCAGTAGCTCGAGATAGGGCCGCAGCCGCTCCAGCACATCCAGCATCTGCCGGCCGCTGAGTCGATTGCCACGGGAGAGACCCGCGCCGTCTTCGATGCGCACATCGCGCCAGCCAAAGGTCTGTCGCGCCCAACGCTCCAGCGCTCGCTGAGAGCTGGCCATGCTCGTTCGTCCCTGCTGCTCACCCAGGAGCAGGAAGAGATCATTGGCGACGAAGTTTGTCGAATACTCGAGCATGTTCTTGATCACCTGCCCGAGCGTCTGGCTGCTGCGATGGGCATAGATCAATGTTGCCGACGCTGGCACCGCCCCCAGCTCAACCCGTGGCCCGACCTCAACACCGGCCAGCTGCAGCTTTGCCTTCAAGACCTCGCGAAAGTGGCCTAAAGCGGTCTCACCATCAACCAGATTGATGCGGTGCTTGCCGTCGCCGAGCCCACGTCCGAGCCGTTGCGCCGTTGGCGTGATCGGGGTTTGCGCCTCGCCACTCCTGGCCCGCCCGGCAGAGACCAGCAGACTCACGGTGTTGAAGTTGACCGCAAGCGAGGTCACTGGCGCGTCGTAGGGATTATTGCTCGACGATCGGCCCGGGATCAGGACTTGCGTTCCGAACAGCTCCGCATCGAGCCCGAGTCCGGACACAGCGCGCACGCCGGCGGCCTTCAGGGCGCTGACCACTCGATCGAGCTCTTCAGAGACCAGATAGGGATCACCGCCTCCCTGCACCCAAAGCAGGTTGTCGTTGCCTCGAAAAAAGCCTGTCTCGAAGCGGTGCGTCAGTCCCCAACGCTCAATCGCAGCCAAGGCCGTCACCAGCTTCATGGTTGAGGCCGGCACCAGGGGTCGATCAGGCTGGTCAGCGATCAGCAGTTGGCGACCGTCGCTAAGCACCAGGCTGGCGTCCTTCAGGGCCATCGCTTGCTCCACCGGTCCACCGATAGCAGAACCGGTCAGCGCGAGCCAGAACAAGAAGCCAAACGCGACTGTAGTGATCGCGCGCGAAGCAGAACGGAACAGAACGCACATGAGCGGCACCCGAAGCAAGAGCATTCAGCAATAGCGGCCGCGAGCATAGCACGGGCTGCTTAGGGCTTCGGCTTCGGCTCCAGCTCCAGCGACACCGAGTTGATGCAGTAGCGCAGCCCGGTCGGCCTCGGCCCATCCGGAAACACATGGCCGAGATGGGAGTTGCACCGAGCACAATGCACCTCGGTCCGACGCATGCCGTAGCTCGTATCGGTCTCGGTCTCGACCGCGGACTCGCTCAATGGGGCATAGAAGCTCGGCCAACCGGTACCCGAATCGAACTTCTGCTCGGCATCAAAGAGCTCGGCACCGCAGGCCGCGCAGCGGTAGCGACCCGGTGTCTTGGTCTCGAAATAGGCACCACTGAAGGCGGGCTCGGTCCCATGCTCACGCAGCACGCGATATTGCTCGGCGCTCAGCTTGTCGCGCCACTCGGACTCGGTCTTCTCGATCTTCTCGCTCATGCTGTGATCCTATCGGTGGTGATGGATTTGGGCGACCTGGGGGGATCGCGCGGCTCGCAGTCTTCCCGACCTGGTTGAGGCAACAATCGGCGCCTCGCTATACTGGCGCGTCGTTAGGCGCACCGTCGCGCCGTCTCCACCCTGGGTTCTTCGATGCGTCCCCCTAGCTTCAACCGCCTGATCGACTGGGTCATGGGGTCAGACTCGTCCGATGTCCACCCCCGCCGGCCCTGAGCATGCGACGCTCCTCACGTCCCTATATCTCCCGCTTGATCATGGCGATCGCCGCGATCGGGCTCTTTTTGATCGGCTATCAATGGGGCAACCAGTTCCAGCACGCCCATCAAACGCCACTGCGCATCGACGGCGTCTTGCTGCGCCCTCCACTTGAGCTGCCCGAGCTCGACCTGCAATCGACTCAAGGCCCATTCAGCCGCGACGAGCTCGAGCAACATTGGTCACTGATCGCCTTCGGCTCGCCGGGCAGTGCGGTTGGTCATCGGGGCGTGTCGCGACTCATCGAGATCGCCAACCGGGTCGCCGACCAGTCGGAGCTGCGCCAGCGCCTGCTGCTTCTGCTGATCAGTGCCGATGACGCGCCAACCCTGGCTCGCGACTTCGAGCAGCTGACGCCTAGCTTGCGGGTCCTAAGCACCTCCGAGCAGTCGCTCGCCCGGCTAAAGGAGGACCTTGGTGCGGGCCAGAGCGGGCCTGCAGAGGGCGCTGAGCTAGCACCGCCGTTGTTCTTAATCGATCCCGAAGCGCGCTTGGTCGCGCTGTTCTCGGGTGCACAACCGGCCGCCAGCATTGCTGAGGACCTGAAGCGGCTCTCGGAGCGCCCCGATGCGCTCCCCAGCGCGCCCCAGCGCCCGGCGGAGGTGCCGACCGCCGAGCCTGAGCCTCCGCAAGCCGATGACTAGTCCCAACGCCAGCAGCACCAGCCTCGGCCTGGGCGCTAGGCTGTTCGTCGGTCTACAATACCTGCTGCC
The DNA here is from genome assembly GCF_054919635.1 of Halochromatium sp. Classification (NCBI taxonomy): domain Bacteria; kingdom Pseudomonadati; phylum Pseudomonadota; class Gammaproteobacteria; order Chromatiales; family Chromatiaceae; genus Halochromatium; species Halochromatium sp. The sequence continues at coordinate 9,602 of NZ_JBUDPI010000079.1, forward strand.
ACAGCGCGCCCTGTCAACCGCGATGTTCTGGTTGACGCAACGGCATTGGCCCGGGTTGATCCACTGGATCATTCGGGTGTATGTGCGTCTCTTCGGTGTCGATCTCGCCGAGGCCGCTGAGCCCGACCCGCGCGCCTATTCCAGCTTCAATGCCTTCTTTACCCGACCGCTTCGCGCCGGTGCAAGACCATTACCGAGCAGGGACAGCGCCATCGCCTGCCCGGTCGACGGAAGAGTCAGCCAGGCCGGGGCCGTCGACAATGGCCGGCTGATTCAAGCCAAGGGCCAGTCTTATTCGCTTGAGACGCTGCTCGGCGGCGATCAAGCACTGGCGACGGAGTTTCGAGATGGACTCTTCGCAACCCTCTATCTTGCACCTGCGGATTATCACCGCATCCATATGCCAACGACCGGCCGTCTCAGGCAGACGCTGCTGATCCCAGGTCGGCTGTTTAGCGTCAACCCGACCACCGCGGCCGCGGTACCTGGACTCTTCGCGCGAAACGAGCGCGCCGTCTGCATCTTTGACACCAACGCCGGTCCGATGGCCCTGGTCCTGGTCGGTGCCATCTTTGTCGGCAGCATCGAGACCGTCTGGTCCGGGCGCTTGACGCCACCGCGCGTGCAGCGATTGCAAGTCGTATCCGCCGGCGACAGCTCTGACGACAAGCGACCCACGCTCGAGCGAGGTGACGAGCTCGGCCGCTTCAACATGGGCTCAACCGTGATCTTGCTCCTCCCGCGCGGCCGGGCGCGCTGGGAGCCGAGCCTGCAGCCTGGCGCGGTTGTGCGCTATGGCGAGACGATCGGCCAGTGGGGTGCTCCAGCGGAGCGCTCCGGTGGAAGTGCTGGGGCAGTCACGAGCTAGCGCAACCAATGCGCCCCTGGCCTGACGCTATCTTCATTCTGGCTTTATTCGGACTTTACGGGGGACGCCAAACGCGGCCGTGCTTGAGCAAGACATCAAGCACGCTCGACCGGAAACGCGAGCACGGCGTCGATCTCATCCACGCCGAGCGCGCACATCAACAGCCGGTCCAGCCCCAATGCCACCCCGGCGCTCGCCGGCATGCCTGCCTCGAGCGCGTCAAGAAAGGCCTCGTCGATCGGTGGCACTACCTGACCTGCGGCGCGGCGTGCGCGCTGATCGGCCTGAAAGCGGGCGCGCTGCTCGTCGGCATCGGTCAGCTCATCGAATGCATTCGCCAGCTCCATGCCCTCGAGATAGAGCTCGAAGCGCTCCGCGACCTGGACATCGCCGCTAGCATCAGCAGATCGGATTCGTGCGAGCGCGGCTTGGGTTGGCGGGTAGTCGCGGACAACGCTCATGCGGCCTCGGCCCAGCCCGGGCTCGAGACATTGGCTCATCAGTAGGTCCAGCCAGCCATCGCGGTCCAGCACTAGCTGACTGCAGCCCTCGACTCCCTTGGCCTGAGCCACGGCCTTGAGCTGAGTCGGCTCGGCCGCCCAGGGGTCGACGCCCAACTGCTCGATAAACAGCTGCCGATAGCTCAGCACCTCGCAATCGAGGCCAGGCTGCCCAAGGAGGTCACGCACCAGCTCGGCGACCTCATCGATCAGAGCATCCAGACCCCAGCCCGGTCGGTACCACTCCAAGAGACTGAACTCAGGATGGTGCCGGCGCCCACGCTCACCGTCGCGAAACACCTTGCAGACCTGGTAGATCGGACCGCTGCCGGCGGCCAGCAGGCGCTTCATCGGCAGCTCGGGCGAGGTGTGCAGATAGAGCCGCTGAGCCGATGGGCAAGTCGCGCCAAGCCAACGCGTTCGTAGCGATTCGAGCGCTGGATCAGTGGTCGCGCTCGCCAAGAGCAATGGCGTTTCGACCTCTAAGACCCCGCGCTCGGCAAAGAAGCGGCGCAACCGCTGGAGCATGAGTGCGCGCGCGCGCAGCGCATCGAGCGACGCCATCGGGCGCCAACGCGCCTCCAGTGATAGATCAGAGCCATCACGCCGGTCGCAACCGGCAGTGGCCGAGCTCACAGCGTCAAGATCAGACAACCCGGCGCTCGGATCACTCGTCCTTGGCGCGAGAGACGTAAGAGCCCGTTCGGGTATCGACCTTGATCATCTCGCCGGTCTGCACGAACAGCGGCACATTCACCACCGCTCCCGTCTCGAGCGTCGCCGGCTTACCGCCGCCGCCCGAGGTATCGCCCTTCAGTCCAGGATCGGTCTCAGTGATCTCCAAGACCACAAAGCTCGGCGGATCGACGCTGATCGGTTGGCCGTTGTAGAGCGTGACACTGCAGAGGTCTTGCTCCTTGATCCACTTGGCGGCCTCGCCAATCGTGGCCTCATCGGCGGTCAATTGCTCGAAACTGCTCGGGTCCATGAAGTGCCAGAGCTCACCATCGTAGTAGAGATACTGGAGATCGGTCTCGTGCACATCGGCGGCCTCGACCGAATCACCCGATTTGAAGGTCCGCTCGACCACACGGCCGGTCTTCAGATTGCGAACCTTGACGCGGTTGAAGGCCTGTCCCTTGCCCGGTTTCACGAACTCGTTCTCGACGATCGTATAAGGATCGCCATCGAGCATAATCTTCAGCCCGCCCTTAAACTCGTTGGTCTTGTAACTTGCCATCAGATCCTCTTGCAGTGCATCGTGCAGTCAATGCGATGGTCTGCCCGGCAGCGCTAAGGATTCGGGGCGCCGAAACCGGACAGAAACCTAACCCACTATGGTAGCGCGAACCCAACAGCGATGGCAGACCCCGACCTGGAAGCTGGAGTTGGCCTCAGCCTTCACCGATCCGGTCGCGCTGCTGAAGGCCCTTGAGATCAGCCCAACGGCGTTACCAACAGCG
>NZ_JBUDPI010000008.1:0-26400 GCF_054919635.1 Halochromatium sp.
GCAATCTTCAGCCTTCAGCCTTCAGCCTTCAGCCTTCAGCCTTCAGCCTTCAGCCGTTCTTCTCAAGGTGCTCGGCCAGATACAGCCAGGTATCAATCACGGTATCCGGGTTCAGCGAGACGCTCTCGATCCCTTCCTTGACCAGCCAGTCGGCGAAGTCGGCATGGTCCGATGGTCCCTGACCGCAGATGCCGACATACTTGCCCTGCTTGCGGCAGGCCTGGATGGCCATTGAGAGCATGGCCTTGACGGCCGGGTCGCGCTCCTCGAAATCGGCAGCGACGAGGCTCGAGTCGCGGTCGATGCCTAAGGTCAGCTGGGTCATGTCGTTGGAGCCGATCGAGAAGCCGTCGAAGTATTCGAGGAATTGCTCGGCAAGGACGGCATTGGATGGGATCTCGCACATCATGATCAGCTTGAGGCCGTTCTCGCCGCGCTTGAGACCTTGCTCGGCCAGTGCCTCGGTGACGGCCTTGGCCTGATTCAACGTACGCACGAAGGGGATCATGATCTGGAGGTTGGTCAGGCCCATCTCGCTACGCACGACCTTAAGGGCCTCGCACTCCATCTCGAAGCAGTCCTTAAAGCTGTCCGAGACATAGCGCCCGGCGCCGCGGAAGCCGATCATCGGGTTCTCTTCCTCGGGCTCGTAGCGCGGGCCGGCGATCAGGTTCGCGTATTCGTTGGACTTGAAATCGGACATCCGAATGATGACCGGATTCGGCGCGAAGGTCGCAGCGAGCGTCGCGATGCCCTCGGCGAGGCGCATGACGAAGAACTCGCGCGGGCTCGGATAGGCCGCGATGCGCGGGCCGATCTCGGCCTTGAGGTCATCGGGGAGCTGGTCGAATTCCAGCAGCGCCTTCGGATGGATGCCGATGCTGTTGTTGATGATGAACTCAAGCCGTGCAAGGCCGACACCAGCATTGGGGATCGAGGCAAAGCCAAAGGCGCGCTCCGGATTACCGACATTCATCATCACCTTGACCGGCACCTCGGGCATCTTCTCGAGCTCCACCACCTTGTGCTCGAACTCGAGCTCGCCGTCATAGATGAAGCCGGTATCCCCTTCGGCGCAGGAGACAGTCACCGCCTGGCCATCGGCGATCTTGTCGGTCGCATCGTTGCAGCCGACCACCGCTGGCACGCCCAACTCGCGGGCGATGATGGCGGCGTGACAGGTGCGACCGCCGCGATTGGTGACGATAGCAGCGGCGCGCTTCATCACTGGCTCCCAGTCGGGGTCGGTCATGTCGGTGATCAGTACGTCACCGGCTTGCACCTGATCCATGTCGCGGATGGAGCCGACCACCCGCGCCTTACCGGCGCCGATGCGCCCGCCGATGCTGCGTCCGGTGGCCAGCACCTCGCCACCGGTCTCTTTGAGACGATAGCGCTCGACGACTTGACCGCTGCGGCTCTGCACCGTCTCCGGGCGCGCCTGGACGATGTAGAGCTCGCCGTCGATGCCGTCCTTGGCCCATTCGATGTCCATCGGGCGCTTGTAATGCTGCTCGATCAGCACCGCCTGCTTGGCCAGGGCCTCGATCTCGGCGTCGGTGATCGAGAACTGGCCGCGGAGCTCCATTGGCGTCTGCTCGGTGCGCACCGGCTCGCGGCTGCCCGGCTCAGCGAAGACCATGCGCATGGCCTTATCACCGACGCTGCGGCGCAGGATCGCCGGCCGGCCAGCGGCAAGCGTCGGCTTGTGCACATAGAACTCGTCCGGGTTCACCGCGCCCTGTACAACCATCTCGCCGAGGCCGACGCTGGCGGTGATGAAGACCGCATCGTTGTAGCCGGATTCGGTATCCAGCGTGAACATGACGCCGCTGGCAGCCAGATCGCTGCGCACCATGCGCTGGATGCCGGCCGAGAGCGCGACATCGGCATGGGTGAAGCCCTTGTGCACCCGGTAGGAGATGGCGCGGTCGTTATAGAGCGAGGCGAAGACCTCCTTGATCGCGCGCTTGACGTTGTCCAGCCCGTGGATATTGAGGAAGGTCTCCTGCTGACCGGCAAAGGAGGCATCGGGCAGGTCTTCGGCGGTGGCCGAGGAGCGCACCGCCCAGGTGGTGTCGGCGGCACTGCCGGTCTTGTCGGCGAGTGCCGCGTAGGCCTGCTCGATGGCCTGATCCAGCTCCGGCTGGAAGGGCTGCTCGATGATCCAGCCGCGGATACGCGGGCCAGCGGCACTGAGCGCGGCGATATCGTCGACGTCCAGTGCGTCCAGCTCGGAGGCGATGCGCTCGGCCAGGCCATCAGCGGCGAGGAAGTCACGGTAGGCCTGCGCGGTGGTCGCGAAACCGCCGGGCACGCGAACTCCAAGCTGGGTCAGATGTTGAATCATCTCGCCGAGCGAGGCGTTCTTGCCGCCGACGATGCCTACATCGTCCATGCCTAGGTCGCTCAGCCAACGCACATAATCGGTCATTGCTCTCGGTGCCTCCGAATCGCCCAAAACAAAACACTATAGACGATACGTGTATCTTGGATTGTGCGGTGCATCAATCTGGCCGTAGCAGCCGTTGAACTAAGTAAGTGTTGAGCTGCACTCTTGCGGCGAGCGGACTAGGGCTTAACGGTGGTCAGCCCAACGCTGAGCCAGTCCTGCATCCCGCCTCGGTACCATTTGAGTTTGTCGAGCGGGTAGCCGAGTCCCGCCAGGGTTTTGAGATTGGCCGTTGATTGCGCGCACCAGATGCCGTTGCAGAACAGGACCAGGGTCTTGGCATCATCGAACTGCCACTGGCCGTTGCCTGGGTCTTGGCGGGCATCAAACTGCTCGGTCAGGATTTGCCCGAGGTCCTCGGCCTCGCCGGTCTGTTGCAGGCTGCCGGTAGGATCGGTGTTGAGTCTGTTCCAAGGGATGTTGACCGCGCCTGGAATGGTGCCGCGCAGCACCCAGTCAGGCGTGCGCGAGTCGATGACGAGGATCGAGTCGTCGCCCTGGTGGATGCGGCTCAGGTAGTCCAGCAACTCAAGCTCGCCGATGGTCTCGACGCCGGGGAGCACTTGCATCGGCTGCACACAGAAGGGCGGACAGCCGCGCTCAGTCTTCTGGAATATCTCCGGCAGGGTGGCGTGTCGGTCCGCGCCGCGGCTGATCGTCAATGTTGTGCCCTGGTGGCTGATGTCGACGCTCTCGAGCGTTGGCGTGATCTTGTTGTCCTCGGCTTGGGCAAACTGGCCGATGAGCAGCAGCGAGGCGAGGGCGAAGATGGGACGGATGATCAAGGCGCGTGCTCCTGAGAGTTAGGCTGAAAAACACGGCACGTCGCCGCCACCCGGGACGACGAAGCGCTTGTTTTAGGTTATGACAGTTTAGACTGAGATCACTGTAGGAACTGTGCAAACTTGGATAAGGCACCATAGAACTAGTAATTATAGGTGATCGGAGCGGTGAATTCCGCAGTGGGTCATTGATTTATAAGATTCTAATGTTCTGTTGTTTCTTGACATGCGTGCTCGGGTATTTGCAGGATGAGTGAGCTAGGACGGGCTAGCGTTCCAGATGGCCCAGCCTAGCTCAGATCAAGAAAGACCAATCCAGTGGATACGAGGTTTCAATGTTACGAAAGTTATTGCCAATGCCGCTCCGATCGCGTCACGAAGTGTCCGTTCAGGCTGCGAATCAACACGACCAATTGCATCTGCCGCGCGGGAGCGCACGTCTAGGGCGGGCTGCGTTGGTGCTACTGCTTGTGGCTTTGATCCCGCTGACGGTTTGGGCGACGACGCGTGAAGACGCAGAATCCGCGATCGCCGAGGCCAAGGAGACGCGCGAGGAAGCCATCGCCGCTGGGGTCACCGATAGCCCCACCGACGAAATGATCGAGCAGGCCGAGTCGGTGTTGTCGTCGCGCCAGTACACCCGGGCGCTCCAATATGCTGAATGGGCGCGACGCCAGGATTCAATGATGATGGAGCTGCTCGCCAAGCAAGAGGCGCGCAAGGCCGAAGGTGAGGCCGCGAAGGCCGCGGTGGGTACCTACCAAGAGCCGATCGATGTGCTCCAAGGTCTTATCGCTCGAACCCCGTCCGAATATCTGTCGCAGAGCGACCAGAACATCATGATGATGCCCGACAGCCCGGCACAATGGACCGCGGCGGATGGCGAGGAGCTGTTCCATGAGCCTCGCGGCCCGAACAACGTGTCGCTCGAGGAGTGCGATTTCGGCAAGGGGCCAGGCGTGCTGGAAGGGGCCTATGTCGAGCTGCCGCGTTACTTCGAGGACACCGGCAAGGTGATGGATCTTGAGACGCGCTTGGTGCATTGCATGGTCACACTGCAGGGCTTCAGCCCGGATGATCCTGCGGTGACGAAGCGCCATGGCAGTAATTCGGATCACATGAAGCTGCAGACCTATATTGCCAGCCAGTCCAGCGGCTTTGCCTGGAATCCGCCGATGGATCATCCGCTAGAGAAGGCTTTGCGGGACGCTGGAGAGGTGATGTTCTACCGTCGCGCCGGCAAGGCCGACTTTGCCTGCAGTACCTGCCATGCCGCGTCCGGCAAGCGTATCCGCGCCTCAGTGTTGCCGAACAAGAACGTTCCGGAGGAATGGACGAAGGCGATCTCCTGGCCAGCGTTTCGAGTCGGTCACGACCATGTTCGCAGCAGCCAACACCGGCTGCGCGGTTGCTACTGGCAGATGCGTCAAGCGAGCCCGGTTGCCGGCTCTGACGCGAGCATCGCCATGCTGAGCTACTGGACCGACGCGGCCCGCGGCCAGCCAGCGATCCTGCCGGACATGAAGCGCTGATCACTGACGCCCAGAGGAGATTCCAAACAATGTCAAAGCAGTTCAATCTGGCGCGCAAGCTCATCGTGCTTGCCGCCCTCTCGGTCTTCAGTGTGGCCCTCGTGGCCGAAGAGGTCGATTACACCGAGATGACGCCCGAAGCACTCGCCGAGTACCTGATTTTTGAGGCCGGCGGTTTCAAGCTTGATCAAGAGGTCCAGGAGGGAGGCACGGCGCGCCAGCGTATGGAGCAGGATTGGTTGCAGAAGACCTGCTCAAGCATCGATGGCACCCGGCCGGACATGGAAACCTTGCTCGAGGTTAGCAAGAAGGCTCGCGAGACGATCACCTACCCAGACGGCGGTATCGAGCTCGGTGATTGGAAGCGGGGTCGCGATCTGGCCTGGTCTGGCTATGGGTTTCGAGTCGGACATCGCATGGATGATCATGAGAGCAATGATATCGGTGGCAATTGCTACAACTGCCATCAGATCGGGACCGATCGCACCGGCGGCACGATTGGTCCAAGCCTGGTGGGCTACGGAAGGATTCGTGGCGATAGCGATGCGATCAAGAAGTACACCTATGACGTGATCTACAACTCGCACTCGGCCTTCCCCTGCACCAATATGCCCAGGTTCGGCAGCACTGGTTACCTAGACCAGCAGTCGATCGCCGATATCATGGCCTATCTGCTCGATCCGGACTCTCCGGTCAACCAGTGACGCTGGGCTATTCCCGCTAGACCGGGGTTTGAGACCGGGCATCAAGGTTCCTTGATGCCCGCTTGATGTCCGGTCGCTGCGCGCCTCTGGCCCATTGCTCTCAGGGCTGAGGTCGCGACGGCTCCCCGAGACGCTCTTGCGACCCATCAGCTCTGCTCCTGATCGAGTTCTGCGTTCATGAGCATCAGGCGCATCAGCTCGGATAACGAGCGCGCTTCTAGCTTGTCCATGACCTTGGCTCTGTGCGCCTCGACCGTGGATTGGCTGATGTGAAGGTCAGCGGCGATGACCTTGTTTCGCTTGCCTGCGACGATCTGGTTGAGGATCTCCCGCTCGCGCGGCGATAGCCGTTCTAGACGCTGGTTAACTTCGGCAAGACGCATGGCATGGCCGCGCCGGCGCGCGTCGACGCCAAAGGCTCGATGGACCGCGTCAAGCAGGGCTTGGTCATTGAAGGGCTTCTCCAGGAAATCGACGGCGCCGGCCTGGACGGCTCGCACCGCCATGGGCACGTCGCCATGGCCGGTGATGATCACGATGGGCGGGTGAATGGGCTCGGCTGCTAGGCGCGTCTGCAGCTCGATGCCACTCATGCCTCGCATGCGCACATCCAGCACCAAACAACCGGGGCGGGCGGGGTCAAAGTCATCTAGGAAGGCTTGTGCCGAGTCGTAGGCGCGTACCTCGAGGCCGACTGATTCCATGAGCAAGCCGATGGCTGCCCGAACCTCGTCATCGTCGTCAACGATAAAGACGGTGGGATCAGTATTCATGTGCTTGGGACTCCTTGTGCTTCGGTCGTGATTGACCTTCCGCGACTGGAAGGCTGAACTCAAAACAGGCGCCGGCCTCGGTCTCTGACAGCATCAGCTTGCCGCCGTGGGTCTCGACGATACCAGCACTGATCGAGAGACCCAGGCCGAGGCCGCGCGCCTTGGTGGTCGTGAATGGCTCGAACAGGCGACCTTGGATCGTGTCGGCGATCCCAGGCCCGCTGTCTTCGATCCGAACGATGATGTCACCGCATGGTCGGCCTGGCTCTTGGCCCAACCTTTGGGTTTGACTGGGATGTGCCATCAGCCGCAGACGATGCGGCCCGTGCGTTTCGGCCATCGCCTCGATGGCGTTGCGCGCTAGATTCAGGATAACTTGCTCGATCTGCGTGCGCTGGACCAGCACAAGGTCGACCGCGGGGTCGATCTCGCACTGGATCTCGACGGCATGTTGCCTTGCCTCCTGCTGCAGCAGCACCTGGACGGTGTCGAACAGGTCGACCACCGCAACAGGCGCGGTCACAGGGTCTTCTTTGCGCACGAAGCGCCGAATGTGGCGGATGATCTCGCCGGCGCGCTCGGCCTGATCGGCAATCTTGGCCATGACCTGGCTGCAGCACTCCATGTTGCAGCGGCTATCCTCAATCAGTCGAATGCTGGCACGCGCATTGGTGGAGATCGCCGTGAGCGGCTGGTTCAACTCATGCGCAATGCCGGAGGCCATTTCACCCAGGGTGCTCAGCCGGGCCACGCGCGCCTGCTCTGTCTGCAGACGCTGGATGCGGGCAGCGGCTTCGCGCCGTTCGGTGGTGTCGCGAAAAACGACCACGCTGCCAACGGTCTTGCCGCGTTCATCGCGGATCGGCGTGGTGCTGTACTCGACCGGAAAGCTGGAGCCGTCACGGCGCCAGAACAGATCGTCGTCGACAAACCGACTGCGCTGGTCGCGGAAGGTCGCATAGACCGGGCAGTCTTCGTCTGCGCCCTGGATCGCGCTGCCGCGGTGTTGTCGGTGCAGGACCTGGTGCTGATTGCAGCCGATGAGCTGGTGCCGATCCCAACCGGTGATCTGCTCGGCGGCCTTGTTGACGAATGTGGTTCGCCCGCAGAGGTCAACGCCGTAGATGCCCTCGGCCACCGAGTTGAGGATCAGCTCCTGACTCTGCTCGAGACGGGACTTGGCTCGATTGAGACGGGCATTCAAGGCCTGCAGTCGGCCGGTCAGCACAAGCAGCAGCAACAAAGCGAGGACGCCCAGCAGCACCCCGGGCCAATAGCGCTGCAAGGCGTCGCCCAGCGTGAAGGCCTCTGGCTGATCGTAGGGCGGACGATGCAGCGCCTGCAAGAGCTGATGGACCGGCTGGTAATCCAACGGCACGCTCCAGCCAGAGTAGCCGCCAGCAAGGGCCGCTGGCTCGTCTGGCGGCATCTGCAGGAGCGCCACAGCGACCTGCTGGGCGAGCCAGCTGGGAGTGCTTTGCAGGGTGCTAAATGGCCATTCAGGGTACAGCGGCGTGCTGAGCAGTAGTGGAAACTCAGCCATCGTCCGGGGTGCGAGCACACGAAAATCCGAGAGCCTGATTGCGCCTTGATTCGCCATGCGCTCGAGGATATCGGTACGTACCATGCCGACGTCGGCCCGACCGTCGCGCACGGCGAGCACCACAGCATCATGGATGCCAGCGAAGTCGAGCGCTGCGAGCGACCGGGGTGCCTCAATCCCAGCGCGACGCAGCACTTCAAGCTGCATCAGAAAACCGCCGAGCGAATGCGGGTCAACGGCGAGGACGCGTTTGCCGCGTAGATCGCTCAAGCGGGAGATATCGCCGCGGTCGACGCGGCTAAAGATGACGCCACCGAAGCGGTTGCGAGCCTGCTCGCCAGAGCCGTTGCGCATGGTCGCAATGCGCGAGATGCGATGGCGTACCTCCAGGTCGACATACATAGCCGGATTGGCCAACAGGAAATGGATGCGGCCCCTGGCAACCGCCCCTTCGACCTCATCGAAGGCGAGCGGGAGGATGCGGAAGCAGTGTCGTGGGAGCGCCTGGGTCAGATAGTCGGCGGTGGGACCCCATTGCAGCTGAGTGACGCGGTCGCCCCGGTGGCTGAGGACCCCTATCTCGATCTGCAACGGGGCCGCGGATTCATCGAGCGCTTGGGCGCTTGCGATCTGGAGTCGGGTGGTCGGTCCCAGCCAGAGGATCAGCCCAAACGCCAGGGTTGCGGCCAGAACTGGCAGCTGACAAGCCAGCCGACGGGCAAAGTGCCCTGCGATGCAGTCTGTCGACAGACGAGCGCGCCGGCATCCGAGCCGCTTGGAGCGGATGCGCTGCAGCGGGTTGATGAGGAAAGCCCGGAGTCGAGGCAAGGCTTCGGTGAATGGCAATCCGGCGTGACCCGCGTGCATACTATGGCCGCTTTGAGCCGCGACGACTCAGGTGGTCAGCCTGTGAGGATCGCGGCGACTCGACAAGCAGAACGTGTTAGGAGGAGATGATACCCCAATGACTATTTCTCGCCGCGAATTCGTCCGACTCTTGGGCCTGGCTGGTGCTGCCGGGATGTTGCCGCGCTCGGTGTTCGCCGAAGCCAAACAGCCAAGCGATCTCTACGAGCTGCCGAAGTTTGGCAACTTGACGCTGATGCACATGACCGATTGTCACGCCCAGCTCAATCCAGTCTATTTCCGCGAGCCTAACGTGAACCTCGGCATCGGTCCGGCCTTTGGTAAGGCGCCGCATATCGTTGGCGAGGCGTTGCTCAAGCATTTCGGGATTGAGCCCGGCACCATCGACGCGCACGCCTTCAGCTATCTGGATTTCGCCGAGGCGGCTGAGAAGTACGGCACCGTCGGCGGCTTTGCGCACCTCAAGACCCTGGTGGACCGTATCCGTGCCGAGCGCGGCGATGGCAACACCTTGCTGATGGATGGCGGCGACACTTGGCAAGGCTCAGGCACCGCCTACTGGACGCGTGGCATGGACATGGTCGGTGCGACCAACCGGCTCGGCGTCGACGTGATGACCGGCCACTGGGAGTTCACCTACCTTGACACAGAGGTCATCAAGAACGTCGAGGCGTTCAACGGCGATTTCGTGGCGCAAAACGTCAAGGTCCGCGAAGAGGCCCTATTCGATTATCAGTTCGAGGACTTCGGTGGCTTCCAGGAAGACGCCGGTCTTGCATTCAACCCCTATGTGATCAAGGAGGTTGGCGGCTCAAGGGTTGCTGTGATCGGCCAGGCCTTCCCATACACGCCGATTGCCAATCCGCAGCGCTTCATCCCAGACTGGACCTTCGGCATCCAGGATCAGCGCATGCAGGAATTCGTCGACAAGGTGCGGGACGAAGAATCGCCGGATCTGGTCGTCGTGCTCTCGCATAACGGGATGGACGTCGACCTCAAGATGGCCTCTCGCGTCACCGGTATCGATGTCATCTTTGGCGGCCATACCCACGATGGAATGCCGGCGCCCACCGTCGTCGAGAACGCGAGTGGCAAGACGCTGGTCACCAATGCCGGCTCTAACGGCAAGTTCCTCGGCGTGATGGATCTCGAGATCAAGGATGGCAAGCTGCGCGATTATCGGTATCGGCTGCTGCCGGTATTCTCGAATCTTCTCAAGCCGAATGCCGAGATGACCAAGTACATCGAGGAGCAGCGCGCCCCGTACCTGGACAAGCTGACTGAGGAGCTGGCGACGGCCGAAGAGGTGCTCTACCGCCGCGGCAACTTCAACGGCACCTTCGATCAGGTGATCTGTGACGCGCTGCGCAAGGTCAACGATGCCCAGATCAGTCTCTCGCCCGGCTTCCGGTGGGGTACCACGGTACTGCCAGGCCAGAAGATCACCATGGATAACGTGATGGATCAGACCTGTATCACCTATCCGGAGACCTATCGGCGCGAGATGAGCGGGGCGGACATCAAGGCCATCCTTGAGGACGTCTGCGACAATCTGTTCAACAAGGACCCCTACGTGCAGCAGGGTGGCGATATGGTGCGCGTCGGCGGGCTCGACTACGTCTGCGATCCGGCAGCCGGGATGGGCAATCGCGTCTCCGAGATGCAGCTCGACGATGGCACCAAGATCGAGGCCGATAAGAGCTATGTCGTTGCCGGCTGGGCCACGGTCGGGAGCCAGTCGCCGGGTGAGCCGATCTGGGAGACGGTCGCGACCTATCTGCGTGATGCGAAAACGGTCAAGATCGATAAGCTCAACACGCCCAAGCTCAAGAACGTCAAGGGCAACCCGGGGATCGCCGACTACGACGGTGAGGTCCTAAGCTAGCGATCGGTTTGGGCTCGCGGCCGATGCGGATCAGAACATTGCCGCTGCAGGTCGCGAGCCGAGCCCAGTGAGACTCGGGGTCAGTCTTAGGCTCGGATTCTGGCTCAGATTCAGGGCGAGATCCTAGGCGACCGCCTAGGCGAGCCCCGGGTCGGGTCAAGGCCGGTCAGTCTCGTCCGGGGGCTAGCCACAGCTAGCGCCCGCGTTTGCCCTTCTCGGGGTTGCGAAGCAGGACATAGACTGCGCCGGTGCCGCCATCAAACCGTGGCGCTGAGCTAAATGCGAGCACGTCCGGGCGCAACCGCAGCCAGTAGTTGACCTTGCACTTGAGCACCGGCTGGCGTTGTGCCGAGCCGCGGCCCTTGCCATGGATGATCTTGGCACAACGAATGCGCCGAGCGGCGCACTCGGCCAGGAAGTCCTGCAAGAGACCGCTCGCATAGCTCGCGGTGAGACCGTGCAGGTCGAGCTCGAGACTGGGCTCAAGCTGACCCCGCTGGAGCGCGAGCAAGACCCGCTTCTGCACCCCGGGGCGCATAAAGAGCAGGTAGTCGTGCGTCTCGACCTCAGATTCGGCAAGCAGCTGCAGGTCTTCGGCTGGTGCCTCTTCGATGCGCGGGCGCGGAATCGGCTTAGGCCGTTCGCGAAATGGTTCCGCGGTCTCGGTGTCAAGCGGAATCGCGTCTTCGACTTCAGCGCGAAATAACGCATAATCAGCATCCTGAAGACGTTTTTTCACTTTGCTTCTCGCGTTTACGTCGAGCCGAGTCCAGAATGTAGCAAACTTCCGCGGACGCTGTTTTGCTGTCCCGGTAAACTCACAGATCGTCGCTCGCCCCGCTACCCATGAAGATCTTACTCAGCAACGATGATGGCTATCGCTCACCCGGCCTCCAAATCCTGGCCAAGGAGCTCGAGCGCTTCGGTGAGCTGACGGTAGTCGCGCCGGACCGAGACCGCAGTGGCGCGAGCAACTCGCTGACACTGGATGTGCCGATTCGCGCGGAGCGACTCGAGAACGGCTTTATCCGTGTCAACGGCACCCCGACCGACTGTGTCCACCTGGCCATCACGGGCCTGCTCGAGCAGGAGCCGGATCTGGTTGTCGCTGGCATCAATCACGGCCCCAATCTTGGTGATGACGTGATCTACTCAGGGACGGTTGCGGCCGCCACCGAGGGGCGCTTTCTTGGTTTGCCGGCCTTGGCCGTTTCGATCGATTCCCATGAGCCCCAACAGCTTGCCGCGGCGGCTGCGGTGACCGCGAAACTGATCGCTGGACTAGGTGACAATGACATGGATATGCCAGTCAGTACGATCCTAAACGTGAATGTTCCCGACCTGCCGCTCTCAGAGCTGCGTGGGATTCGCGCGACTCGGCTTGGACATCGCCATAAGGCCGAGCCCATCGAGCGCATTGTCGATCCGCGCGGTCGGCCGATGTTTTGGGTGGGTCCCGCTGGGCCCGAGCAGGACGCAGGGGAAAGCACCGACTTCCATGCCCTTCGGCAGGGTTATGTCTCGGTGACACCCTTGAAGATCGACCTGACACGCCATGAGGCGGTCGAGCCGCTTGATCGATGGCTGCAGGCGCTGTGAGCAGCCTCGCGCAGATGCCTGCTCCGGTTGCGGCTGAGGCGGGCCGCGGTATGACCTCGGTGCGCACGCGCGAGCGTCTGGTGCAGCGGCTCTTGGCAACGGGGCTCAGGGACGATGCTGTGATCGAGGTGCTGCGCCAGTTGCCGCGGCACCTGTTTGTCGAGGAGGCCCTCGCGAGTCGGGCCTATGAGGACTCTTCACTGCCGATCGGCTGGGGCCAGACCATCTCACAGCCTTACATGGTTGCGCGTATGACCCAAGCCCTGCTTGAGGCTGGCCCCATACAAACCGTGCTGGAGGTCGGTACCGGCTCCGGCTATCAGACCGCTGTGCTCGCGGCACTGGTGCGGCGGGTCTACAGCGTCGAGCGAATCAGCTCACTACAGGCGCGTGCTGAGCAGCGCCTGCGCACCTTGAAGCTGCGCAATGTGCGTCTTCGTCATGGTGACGGTAGCACCGGTTGGCCGGAGTATGCGCCATTCGATGGCATTCTTGTGACCGCCGCGCCCAGCGGCATCCCGCGTCGGCTCGCGGAGCAATTGGCGCCGGGCGGTTGCATGGTGCTGCCGATCGATTGCGGGCGTGACCAGATGCTCGTGCGCCTAGTCAAGAAACGCCAAGGCCGCTACCCAGGCTTTCGGCACGAGGTGCTGGAGCCTGTTACCTTTGTCCCTTTGCTCGGAGGCGTCGTTCAGTAGGTCCATGATTGGTCAGGTCACGTACAAGAGGCTGATCAGGGTATCCCCCTGCTGCTGCCTAGTCATTGATGGCGATTCGTTGCTGCTGCGACGCTTGCGCCCAACTGCGGTTCCGATCCAGTGCACGCTGGTGGCGCTGATCGCGATGGTTGTCTTGCGGCGCTGACTGCTTCATGCCCCATGCTTGCGATGCACTTATCCTGGAGACACGGCTATCGGGTTGGGGCAACGCTAGCGGTCCTGTTGGCCCTGCTTGCCATGCTGGGCTGCGGTGCGCGCGGGCTCGCGCCGGTCGATGATCGCGGTTATGGGCCCGCCCCTCCTGGGTATTATCGGATTCGCTCCGGCGATACCCTGAGCGAGATTGCCGAGCGGAAGCGCATTAGTATGCGCAAGCTTGCAGCCTGGAATGGTCTTGGGCCGCCGTATCCGCTCTACACGGGTCGGTTGTTGCGGATCGAGCCGCCGCAGGCTGGCAGACGCAGTGCAAGCGCTCGTCAGGTCGCGGCGCGCAGCAGTCCAAAGACCGCGACCCAGTCTGCGACGACGCCGACCTCCCAGTCGACTGGTAAGCCGAGTGCGAAGACGAGTGCGAAGACGAGCGCCACGGCGAAGCCGGGCAGCTCGGCACGAGCCTCAGGGGTGAACTGGGGTTGGCCTGTGGTGGGGCCGGTGGTTCAACGCTATCGGTCGAATGATCGGACCCGACAGGGGATACGGATCGCCGCGGGGCCCGGGACTCCGGTCGCCGCAGCGGCCGATGGCACCGTAGTTTACAGCGGTAGCAGTGGACTCGCCGGTTACGGCAATCTTATTATCGTCAAGCACAGTCCAAGCTATCTGAGCGCTTACGGCTTCAACCGTCGTGTGCTCGCGAGTGAGGGAGCCACGGTCAAGCGCGGACAACAGCTCGCCGAGGTTGGCCAGGCGGCGGATGGCCAGCCAATGTTGCACTTCGAGATTCGTCGCGACGGCGCAACCGTTGATCCGCTGCTGTTCCTGCCAGCGTCACGGTGAGTCGGGCGACCGCACCTCAGGGGGACTCATGTCAGCGGTTGTACCGGAAGAGGATCCGGATGGGGATGCGCTCCCCGATGAGGACGAGATCCTGATCGACGGCGATAACGTTGACGAGGCCGCTTCAGACCTGCCGGAAACGGAGGTTGATGAGGCTGGCGACGATGAGGTCTCCGATGCGCAGCCGGCTGGGTCGGCGGTGCCGCAGTTGTCCGATGAGTCCGGCAAGCGCTACTCGGCTGGTGATACTGAGCTCGACGCCACGCGTCTCTATCTGAACGAGATCGGCGAGTCAAAGCTGCTCTCGGCCGATGAGGAGGTCTACTACGCGCGGCTCGCCCAGCAGGGCGATGAATCAGCCCGGAAGCGCATGATCGTCAGCAATCTGCGCTTGGTCGTCAAGATCGCTCGGCGCTATCTCAACCGCGGGCTGCCGCTGTTGGACCTGATCGAAGAAGGCAATCTGGGTCTGATCCGCGCCGTTGAGAAGTTCGATCCGGAGCGGGGCTTTCGCTTCTCGACCTATGCGACCTGGTGGATTCGCCAGACCATCGAGCGCGCGATCATGAATCAGACGCGCACCGTGCGGCTGCCGATCCATGTGGTCAAGGAGATCAATGTCTATCTGAAGGCGACCCGGCTGCTCTCGCAGCAGCTCGACCACGAGCCCACGACAGAGGAGGTGGCGGAGCTGCTGGATAAGCCAATCTCCGAGGTCAAGCGTATGCTGGGCCTGAACGAGCGCACCGCCTCCGTCGATACACCCTACGGCAAAGACGCCGACAAGCCCCTAGTGGATATGCTGCAGGATGAGGCCGCCCATGATCCCAGCGATGAGATCCAGGATGTCGACATCCATAGCAATCTCGATCATTGGCTCGAGAAGCTCAACGACAAGCAGCGTGAGGTCGTCGAGCGCCGTTTCGGTCTGCATGGCTATGAGCATTCGACGCTCGAGCGTGTGGCTCAGGAGCTGGGTGTGACGCGCGAGCGGGTGCGCCAGATCCAGATGGACGCGCTGCGCCGGCTGCGTGACATCCTCGAGAAAGAGGGTTTCTCGCTCGAGTCGTTCTTCAAATAGGTCCCGCCGCTCCAAGATACCCTGAACTCGCAACTGTGGGCCTCTCAGGAAGGGGTATGGCCAAGGCCCGCTCTCGGGTATTTGTCCGAGGGTCTTAGTCGCCCTTTTGTGCTCGCCTCGACCGGCGCTTCGCGTTGGTCTGTCCGTGAAAATGAATATAAAAATAATGGTTTACCGGTACGTGGTTATGCCGTTCCGACCCTGATCGAGATCAATCGAAGCTGTGTGAAATGCCCCAGATGGCGGTTTCTGCTGGTTTGTTTGCCTTGACATTACGCAATCGATCCAGTCTTATTGCGCGGTCACACGCCAGGGCGCGGCGCGCTAGCAAAACCTCGGGCTGGAGTGCCCAGTCACCTCTCTTTTTCCCAGCCTGTTTGGGGGGTCTATGGAAGCCACAGCCGACTTCACGGCGGAGCGCAAATACGACTTCGACGTCGTACGCTGGTTCACGATCATGGCCGTCGTCTACCTTGTGGTAGGGGCGGGCGTCGGTGTCTACATCGCATCCGAGCTCGCTTGGCCGTTCCTGAATTTCGACAATCCTTACATCTCGTTTGGTCGGCTTCGGCCCGTGCACACCAACGCGGTGATCTTCGCCTTCGGCGGCTGTACCCTGATGGGCACCGCTTACTACACCGTTCAGCGCACCTGCGGCGTGAGCCTCTGGAGCAACAAGCTGGCCTGGTTCACCTTCTGGGGCTGGAACGCGATCATCCTGCTAGCGGTCATCACATTGCCGCTGGGCTTCACCCAGTCGAAGGAGTACGCGGAACTTGAATGGCCGATCGACATCCTGATCGCCGTGGTCTGGCTCGCCTTCACCTTCAACTTCATCATGACCATCGCCAACCGGAAGTCCTCGCACATCTATGTGTCGAACTGGTTCTTCCTCGGCATGATGGTGATGATCGTCTATCTGCACGTGGTCAACAGCCTGTCGATCCCGGTCGGGATGCTGAAGTCTTACAGCCTGTTCTCCGGCGTCCAGGATGCGATGATCCAGTGGTGGTGGGGCCATAACGCGGTCGGTTTCTATCTCACCGCTGGCTTCCTCGGCATCATGTACTACTTCGTGCCCAAGCAGGCGAACCGCCCGATCTACTCCTATCGCCTGTCCGTGATCCATTTCTGGGCACTGATGTTCGGGTATGTCTGGCTCGGTGCGCACCATCTCCAGTACACGGCGCTGCCGGACTGGACCGGCTCGCTCGGCGCTGCTGTCTCGCTAGCCATGATCATTCCGTCCTGGGGCGGTGCTGTGAACGGCATGATGACCCTGTCCGGGGCCTGGGACAAACTGCGCACCGACTACGTGATGCGGTTCCTGATCATCGCGCTGGCTTTCTACGCGATGTCGACCTTTGAAGGTCCGGTGATGTCGCTGAAGACGGTGAACGCCCTCTCCCATTACACCGACTGGACCATTGGCCACGTGCACTCTGGCGCGTTGGGATGGGTCGCCGGTATCTCGATCGGAGCCATCTACCACCTGATGACACGCCTTTGGCACACCGAGATGTGGTCCGAGAAGCTGGTCAATGTCCACTTCTGGACCGCGACCATCGGTACCGTCATCTATGTGGTGGCCATGTGGGTATCCGGCATCATGCAGGGCCTGATGTGGCGTGCCTATGACGAGTACGGCACCCTGGCCTATACCTTCGTCGAATCGGTCGCTGCGATGCATCCGTATTACGCGATGCGCGCAGTCGGTGGCGGCATCTTCCTGATCGGCGCGATCATCATGCTGTTCAACGTGGTCATGACGGTGCGCAAATCGGTGTCTGCCGGGAGTCTGCGTGAGGCACGTGGCACGCCAGCTGTGGCCGCTGCCTAAATCGCCTGAAGCGTCAGAATCCGGAGGAGTAACAAGTAAATGGCTGACAAGAACACACCGCCGAAGGGATTTCAGGAGCGCATGGAGCGCAACATCTGGGGGCTGCTGATCGTCGTCGCGATCGTGCTCTCTGTGGGTGGTATCGTCGAGATCGTCCCGCTCTTCTATTTGAAGAGCACCGAGGAAGCAAATCAGTTTCCGGAAATCGTCTGGCAGGAGGCGGGTACCACGCCAATCGTCTCGGTGACCTACGAGACCGACGCCGAGGGCAATCCTCTCCGGTTCAAGACCGATGATCAGGGTAATTTCCTGAAGAAGGATACTGGCGAGCTGGTTCAGGATCCTAAACGCGGGGTGCCGAGAGCTGTCGAGACCACTTGGAACTGGAAGCCCGGCGACGGAATCCGCCCCTACACCGCTTTGGAGCTCTGGGGTCGAGACATCTACCAGCGGGAAGGCTGTTATCTCTGCCACTCGCAACAGGTGCGTCCATTCCGCGACGAGCGCGAGCGCTACGGCCATTACTCACTGGCCTCCGAGTCGATGTTCGATCATCCGTTCCAATGGGGATCGAAGCGGACCGGACCGGACATGGCCCGTCTGGGAGGCAAATACTCTGATGAATGGCAACGCCAGCATCTTCGCGATCCCCGCTCGGTGGTGCCGGAGTCGGTGATGCCTGCCTATCCCTGGCTCGATAACGAACTGATTGACCCAGCGAAGATGCAGCGACACATGAAAGGGCTTCGCGCGATTGGCGTTCCCTACAGTGACGCCGACATCGACGCTGCTGTTGGGCTGTTGCACGGCAAGACCGGTATGGATGCCATGGTTGCCTATCTGCAGGTGCTTGGCACGATGGCAAAGCTGGACCCAGGGGTGGTCTATCGTGAGTAGCCTCGCGGACTACTTCGAGACCGATTGGGCTGCGATGACGGCAACCGACTGGGTCGGAACCATTATGACGGTTGTCATCTTCGTACTGATGGTCGTGGCCTATTTTCAGGTCTTTCGGCCAAAGAACCGGGATAAGCTCGAAGCCAAGAAGCATATCCCGTTTGAAGAAGATCACGAGGACCGCGGAGATAACGATGGCCGACCATAACCCGTTCCCCGGTGAAAACAATACCGGGCATTTCTGGGATGACAACATTCGTGAGCTGAACAATCCACCGCCGAAGTGGTGGATGATCGCTCTCTGGGCATCGCTTGCCTGGTTCGTCCTTTATGGCATCCTGTATCCGATGTTCCCGGTGTTTCCGTGGCAGTCGCAAGAGGGTGGCGGCTTCACCAAGGGTATCCTCGGCTGGAGCTCGATCAAGGAATACGAGCAGGGCGTCGAGCAGGTCGAGGCTGTGCGTGCTCAATACGAGGAGCAGATCGCTAACATGACCGCTGAGCAGATCCTCGAAGATCCGGGTCTGACCCAGTACACCCTCGCGTCGGCGAAGGTCCTGTTCGGGGACTACTGTGCGGCCTGCCACGGCAGTGGCGGTCAGGGTAATCCCGGCTATCCGGTCCTGGCTGATGACGATTGGCTGTTCGGCGGCTCGCTCGCAAAGATCACCGAGAGCATTACGATTGGCCGGAAAGGGGCAATGACGGCCCACGAGAATATCCTCACCGAACCCGAAGTCGACCAGCTATCGCAGTTCGTCGTTGAGCTTGCCGACGGCGGTGAGGGTAGCGAGGCGGGATGGAAGTTGTTCAATGAAAAGGGGTGTACCGCCTGTCATGGGCAGACCGGTAACGGTATTCTTGCGGAGCTTCCGGACGGAACGGTTGTGACCGTTGGCGCGGCGAATCTGACCGATAGCATCTGGCGTTTCGAGCCGGGCGGCTATGAGAGCGCGAAGCATACGATCCTCTACGGCGTGAATCAGGCCGGGGTCGAGCAGACGCGTGATGCAGTGATGCCGGCATTCGGGGATTCGGCCGGTAGCCTGGACGGAAAGCTCGAGCCGGACTCAATCAAGAAGCTGGCGGTCTACGTGCATAGCCTTGGCGGAGGCCAATAAGAGCGTCCGCTATGGTTGGTCCTCATCCGCTGTGCCAAGGAGGGCTCTGCGCAGCGGCTGGAGCGCGATTCGGAACAGAGCGCAGGACCGGCGCGAGCATTGAAACGCTTGTCGGCATTCGGCCAAGTGGTTAGGCATTGATCCCGCGAACTGAGTAAAGAAAGATAGGGGAGGATGACATGCACCTAGATGCGGTGTTTTGGGGTTCCATCATTAGCGTGGCGCTCGCAGTCATCATCATCAGCTACCTGGTCTACAAGGTGATCAGGCTGATGAACGAAGACGCAGAACGACATAAGAGCGAGTCGCAATAGCGCTAGGTTGAGCCCTAATCGATGTTGAGGAGGAGTAAGGGACCGGAAGGGGGATTGTTGATCCCCCTTTTTTTCTTCTTGCATGTTGAGCTTGGTGTGCGTCATAGCCCTTAAGGGTGTCTTGATGTTGGCCTTAAGACGGGGCTGAACGCATGCCAGCCTGGTTGTTGTCGTTATGAATGAGACTTCCTCCCGCGCTTCCGGCGCCGCAATGGACGAACTCTATGCCGAGGCCCATCATTGGGAGGTCAATACCGGTGGCGAGACCATCCACGCCAAGCGCATGCCTGGCAAGTGGCGCCGAATTAAATGGCTCGCTGCTTCGGTCTGGCTGATCTTTTTTCTTGGTCCTTATCTTCGCTGGAATGGGAGCCAGGCGGTCCTGTTCGACATCCCGAACCGCAAGTATCACCTGTTCGGGGTGACGGTCCTGCCGCAAGATTTCTGGATGCTCTCACTGCTGCTGCTGTTCTTCGCGATCCTGCTCGCCGTGGTCACGGCACTGGTCGGTCGCGCCTACTGCGGTTACTTCTGTTTTCAAACGGTCTGGACCGACGTCTTTACCTGGATCGAGGAGAAGCTCGAAGGCACTCCCCCGCAGCGGCGCAAATTGGATAAGGCGCCGATCGACGCGAGAAAGCTGCGTATCAAGGCTGTCAAGCACGGGCTCTGGCTGCTGATTGGTTTTCTTACCGGCTTCAGCTTTGTCGCCTGGTTCTATGGCGCGATTCCGTTGTGGCGAGACTTCTTCGTTGGCGACGCCAATGTTGCTGTGTACGCCGCAGTGGCCTTGTTTACCTTGGGCACTTACTTGCTCGCGGGCTGGCTGAGAGAACAGGTGTGCTTCTGGCTCTGTCCCTATGCGCGCATTCAAGGTGTGATGCTGGACAAGTCGACGATCGTTCCCACCTATGATGTTGAGCGGGGTGAGCCGCGAGGGCGGATCAAGAAAGGGCAGGCCGAGTCAACGACCGTCGGCGACTGCGTCGATTGCAACCAATGCGTGGCCGTATGCCCAACAGGGGTTGATATTCGCAACGGACAGCAGGAAGGCTGTATCACCTGTGGCCTCTGCCTCGACGCCTGTGATGCGGTGATGGATAAGGTCGGACGGCCACGCGGGCTGATCCGCTATGCCTCTCTCGACGAGATCGAAGGTAAAGCGGTCAAACCGATGCTCCTCCGTGGACGGGTCTGGGTCTATACGGGAATCCTGGCGCTGGCGCTGATCGGAATTATCTACGGTCTCTCGAGCCTCGCGGCGATCGAGCTCAAGGTCTTGCATGAGCGCGCGCCGTTGTTTGTCCAGCTCTCGGACGGCTCGATCCAAAACAAATACACCCTGAAGGTACTGAACAAGAGTGAGCAAGATCTTGAGGTGAGCATCAGTGCCGAAAGCCCGGCGCCGATCGAGCTGATTGGCGCTGACGAGCCTCTGCTTACGCCCTCCGGCGAAGTCACACCGATGATCGTGTTTGTCAAGATCAAGCGTTCGGACCTCACTGGGGAGACAGTGCCTGTGACATTCCATGCCACGAGCGAGCTCAAGGATGGGGCCGAGATCGAGGCAGAACGCGAGAGTGCATTCTTTGGGCCCTCTCGTTGATGGCCTTTTCTTGGCAAAGGGCCTTGGCCACAGGAGGCCTTGGCCGCAGGATCTTGATGACGAAAGCTGAGAACGAACTGAATGACTGATGTTTCAACGATGACGGCCCCCAGCGGCCAGACTCCACAGCAGCCCGCTAAGAGGCAGCGCGCTAGCTCGGCATGGCGAAGCCCCTGGTTTATTGGCTGGATAGGTCTGGTCGTGGTGGTGCTTGCAGTGAATGCGACCATGATTGTGCTGGCCTTCGTGACCAATCCTGGTCTGGTCGTCGATGACTACTATGAGCGTGGTCGCAATGTCGAGCGGACCTTGACGACCAAACGCGCAGAGGCGCCCGGCTGGACCATGAGCCTGGACACGCCGGCCGATGTCGCCAAGAGTCAAACGACCGTCGTGCGCTTCTTTGTGGTTGACTCGGCCGGTCAGCCGGTGCGTCCGGATCAGGTCACCTACTACGCCTACCGTCCATCGGACCCCTCGGCTGACTTCTCGGTACCGATGGTTGAGGAAGCGCCTGGACGCTATGCGGCCGAGGTCAGCTTCTCGATGTCGGGTCTCTGGGATACCTTGGCTGCGGCACGGACCGATGGTCAAGAGGTTGTCTACGATCAGCGCATTGGGGTCGCGGATCAGTAGCGGATCGACGCCGAGTGAATAAGCCCGCCGCTGGTCCCGCCGCTGGCTGCGATTCATTGAGGGCTGAGGTCTCGACAGCGGGTCATTGCTTCCACTGCGGCCTGCCGCTGGCGGGCGCGGAGCGGGTCGAGGCAAGCGTTGCCGATGCTCAGCGCAGCTTCTGTTGTACTGGCTGCAGATCGGTCTGTGAGGCCATCTATGCCGCAGGCCTCGACGGCTTCTATCGGCGCACGCCCGAAGGTGAGGTGTTAGGCCCGCCGCCGGAGCCACCAAAGCAGCTTGCGCTCTATGACTTAGACGAGGTACAGGCCGCCTATCTCGATACCAGCGCTGATCTGCGCGAGATTAACCTGCATGTCGAGGGTATCCACTGCGCGGCCTGTGTCTGGCTGATCGAGACTGGGCTGAGCAAGATGCCCGGGGTCGAGGAGGCGCGGGTCAATCTCACCGGCCGCCGGCTCCGCCTGAAGTGGGACAACTCGCGCCAGCGATTGTCGGGGCTGTTGGGGCGGCTGAGCGAGGTCGGCTATGCTGCGGTGCCCTTCGATCCCGAGACCGCCGAAGGGGCACTGAAGCGGGGCAACCGGGCGCTGCTCTACCGCATGGCCTTTGCCGCCTTCGCGGCGATGAACCTGATGTGGGTCTCGATCGCGCTCTACGCCGGGGCTGACGAGGGCGAGTTCCGCGGCCTCTTTCACTGGATCGGCTTCGCGATCGCCACGCCGACGCTCCTGTATTCGGGCTGGCCCTTCTATCGCGGCGCCTGGGTCGGGTTGCGCCAAGGCGCGCTGACCATGGATCTGCCGATCGCGATCGGCGCCTCGATCACCTACCTCTACTCGCTCTATGTGACCCTCAGCGGCCAGGGTCATGTCTACTGGGATACGGTCGTCAATTTCCTATTCGTGATCTTGGTCGGACGCTTCCTCGAGGCCATGTCCAAGCGACAAGCCATGGCCTCGACGCAGCGCCTACTGGATCTGCAGCCGAAGATCGCGACCCTGCTGCGCGATGGCGAGGAGGTGGTGGTGCCGATCCGAGCGGTCTCGACGGGCGATGTCCTGCTGGTGCGCCCAGGCGAGACCATCCCCGCGGACGGTGTCATTCGCGAGGGTCGCAGCGAGGTCGATGAGGCCATGCTCACCGGCGAGTCTGAGCCGGTGAAGCGCGGTGTCGGCGACAGCGTGGCAGCAGGCACCCTGAATGGCGCTGGCGTGCTCGAGGTCCGGGTCACCGGTCTGCTGCGTGATACCGCGCTTGGGCGCATCATCCGGCTGGTCGAGGATGCGCAATCAAGCAAGGCGCCGATCCAATCGTTGGCCGACCGGATCGTGCCCTGGTTCGTCGCGCTCACCATTGGCTTGGCCCTGACCACCTTCGGCATCTGGATCGGCCGAGATCTGGAGACCGCATTGATGGCGGCCACCTCGGTGCTGATCATCACTTGCCCCTGCGCCTTCGGGCTGGCGACGCCGATGGCGATTGCGGTGGCCTCTGGGCTCGGTGCACGCCATGGCATCCTGGTTAAGCAAGGGGCAGTGCTCGAGACCCTCTCAGAGATCGATCATTTCGTCTTTGACAAGACCGGGACCCTGACCGAGGGGCGTCCAGAGGTGGTTCAGCTGCAGGCTTTGTCGAGGGTACCGGCGGGATTGAGCGCGCAGCCCCAGGCAAACGAGCCAGGCGTTCATGGGGCGTCGGCGACGCCAACTGGGCCGGGTCAGGTCGTTGGACCAAGCGCTCTGGCAGGGTACGGGGAGTCGGGTGAGCGATTCGAGCGAGCCGATCAGGTCGAGCTGGAGGCTGACTGGCGGTGTTGGCCGGCAGATACGACGCTGGATGATGCGACACGCGAGCAGCTTCGGCTGGTGGCGGCGCTGGAGCGGGTCTCCGAGCATCCCTTGGCACGTGCAGTCGTACGCCTCGCAACAGGTGCCGGGATCGGTCTGGCCTCAGCGCAGGTGCGGGATGTAGAGGTTGAGCCTGGCGCAGGGATCAGCGGTATCGTCGATGGGCATCGGCTGCTGATTGGAACGGCTGCCTGGCTGCATGAGAATGGCATTGAGTGCTCGTCGCTTGCGACGGTCGGCGAGCCTAGCAGCCCTCTTGGCACGACCTTGCACTGCGCGATCGATGGCGTCGAGCGTCTGCGCCTGTTGGCTGCGGACCGGCTCCGCGCCGATGCCGCTGAGGTGGTGCAACGGCTGCAGGCCGATGGGATTCGAGTGACGCTGCTGACTGGTGATCGTGAGACCGTCGCGCGCCGAATCGCCGAGCGCCTCGGTGCGATCGAGGTGATCGCCGATGTCCGCCCGGAGGATAAGGATCGAGTGATCGCCGAGCTTCAGCAGCGCGGCGAGCGGGTGGCCATGGTGGGTGACGGCATCAATGATGCACCAGCTCTGGTGCGAGCCGATGTCGGCATCGCCGTCGGTAGCGGCACTGACGTGTCGATCGCGAGCGCAGACATCGTGCTGATGAGTGCCGAGCTGATGCGCGTGCGCGATGCCGCTGCACTGTCTCGGCGCACCTTGCGCACCATTCGGCAAAACATCGGGCTCTCGATTCTCTACAATCTGATCATGGTGCCGCTGGCGATGGCCGCATTGATCACGCCTCTGGTTGCGGCGATCTCGATGCCACTCAGCTCGCTGGCGGTGATTGGTAACTCGGCACGGCTGAGGGGGCTGTTCAAGCAAGGGTCCCGGCTGCCGGGCGGACAGAGCAACCCACGAGGTTAGCCAATGGAAGTGATCTATGGCCTGATTCCCGGCATGCTGCTGCTTGGTCTGGTTGCTGTCGGGGTCCTATTTTGGGCGGCTCGTAGCGGTCAGTTCGACGACCTGGATGGCGACGGCCAGCGCATCCTGATGGATGAAGACGCCGATGTTGACGATGCCCGCCGCTTCCCAGATGCCGAGAGTGACCGAATCGCATCGCGGCAGGCGCCTGCGCGCAGCTCGGCTAAGGAAGGAGACGATGACCAATCAGGGCGATCGTCGTCTTGACAGACCGGATCGACGCCAAGGCTAAGGACGCGATGTCACCCCAGGCGATGCGTCGCTGCCTTGTCCTGCTAGAGGGCCGTCGTCTTGCGGTAACCGCGCCCGAAGCAGCTCGAGCAAGAGCCAGATGAAAGCGAGCCCTGGCGCCAGCCAACCGCCCTTGAGTAGTTGGCGGAGCACCAATAGGATGAATACGGTGAACGCCAGCGCGCGGCGATCGACGCGGCGGTTCGCCAGTGCTGTTGGACCTGCCGCAGGGCCTCGTCGAGCCGCGACGATTCGCTGATCTGGGCTGCCATCGCTGTCCGTACCGGGCTCGCTTGCGTTCGCCTCGACGAGCGAGACAAGGCCCAATGCATCTAGCGCGGCTGCAATGCCGTTGCCGTCGCCCTCAGCGAAGCTCAATAGCACGCTTGCGGTCTTTGGCTTGACCAGTGTGGATTCGATCTTTGGGATTGCCGCGAGCTGTTGCTGCAGATGCCCAAAAAAGGCCGCATCATGACGTCTCGACGGGATCCTCAGTCGCATCCGCCGTGCACTCTGGTGAACCAGATGCGCGCGGGGCGCAGCCTCCTTTGCCCGGCTCGATCGCTGTGTTGATGACACCTTGACCATTGCCTTGCTCGCCGTCCGAAGACGGCAAGCGGTCTATTTGACGCTGCCGAACGAGCTGTCGACGGCCCCTGCTGGAGGTTGCAAGCCGGCTAAGCGGCAACCTTGCGCCACCGGGCCGCCGGGTAAGACCTCGTACAGGTACTTCAGGCCACCGCGATCGTGAAAATGTTCGTCGAGGGCATCATGCAGGGCTCGCGTATTCGGCTGCTCTTGCTTGGCGAAATAGGCTTGCAGCGCGTGTACAACCTCCCAGATGTCGTCGTTCAGGCTTATTCCTTCGTCGCTGGCTAGTCGCGCTGCATCGTCCGGGCTCCAGTCAGCCGGCGCCTGCGGGAAGCGTGGGTCATGGTTAGCCGCACCTGGATTCAGGATGTCGCGCATCGTCTCTGCCATGGGTGGTTCTCCTCGTCGCTCCTCAGATTGCTGAAACTAAAGGTCTACGTGATGGCTTGGCTCAGGTCAAGCAATCTCTGGCAACGATACCCGATCCACCGAGGCTTCGTGCCGGCGCTAACCTGACTGGGATACCCGAGGTACGCAAGCGCGGGTTCGACTAGGGCTAGTGCCGCCACCCAGTTGAGGCTTAACATGCCCGTCTCGGTGATGCGGCTGCGTCATCGCGGAACCCATCATGAGACGGAGACCAGCATGGCTTCAGATGATCTTGTGTTGCCGGGCGCCGAGCTGATGCTCTTCGACGATAAGGCGGCGGTTGCTCGCTCGGCCGCACAGCACATCCTGGCTGCGGCAGGCTCGGCCATTGAGCGTCATAACCAATTTCGACTCTGCCTAGCGGGAGGAACCACGCCGACTGCGGCCTATGAGCTGCTGGCCGAGGCCGATGCGGATTGGGCGCACTGGTGGATCTACCATGGTGATGAGCGCTGCCTGCCCGTTGAGGATCAGGAGCGAAATAGCCTTGCGGCCGATCAGGCCTGGTTGAGCCAGGTGCCTTTGCCCCGCGAGCAGGTGTTCGCGATTCCGGCCGAGCGCGGTCCTGTCGCCGCCGCTGATCGCTACGAGGCGATCGTCGAAACGGCGCTTCCCTTCGATCTCGTCCTGCTTGGCATTGGCGAAGACGGCCACACGGCGAGCCTGTTCCCAGGTCGAACGCTGCCAGATGACCGGTTGGTGGTGCCGGTTTATGACTCACCAAAGCCGCCCCCAGAGCGCGTGTCGTTAACAATCCCGGCCCTTTCTCAGAGCGATCGAGTGCTGATCCTGGTGACCGGTGAGGGTAAAGCGGATGCGGTGCGGCGTTGGTCTGAGGGCGAGCCCTTGCCGGTTGCGCGGGCTGCCGCGTCGGCAAAGACGCTGGTGCTGATCGATCGCGCGGCTGCTGCCGCGCTGATCTGATGCTGATCTGATTCAGCGTGCGGGCTTAGGCGATTTCTGTCAAAGCTCATACCGCCTTGCTGGTCTTTTCGCTCGCC
>NZ_JBUDPI010000080.1:0-12396 GCF_054919635.1 Halochromatium sp.
CTCGCGATGCTGCCAAGGAGTTGCGCCATGTCGGGCTGAATCTGCTCTTCGCCCACCGTGATGGCCAGATTGCTTGGCAGGTTTCTGGCCTGTTGCCGGAGCGCGGGCGTGGCAGCGGTACCTTCCCGGTTCCCGGTTGGCAGCTCGGTTATGGCTGGGACGGCTATCGGCCGTTTGACCAGAATCCAGGACTCACGGCGCCGAGCAACGCCCTGCTGGTGAGCGCGAATCATACGATGGAAAACGCCATGAAGGCAGATGCTGAGGGCACAGCACCCATTGGGCATTCTTGGCTGGCACCGTTTCGGGCGCAGCGCATCGAAGCGCTCCTGAACGCCGCTGAGCAGGTCAGCCTCGACAAGATGGCGCGCATGCAATCCGATCGCGTCAGTCTGGAGGCGGCGATCTATCTGGCCTCGCTGCGGCGGCATCTCCCTGAGCTCAGGAGGATTGATCCGGAGGCTGCGGCGCTGGCCGAGGATAGCCTGTTGGATTGGTCGCTGGAATTCGCCGATGAGAGCGAGCCGGCTGCCTTCTTTGTGCTGTTGCGCTCCGAGCTCTATCGGGCACTCTACGGTGATGAGCTCGGTGACGACATCCACTGGCTCATGAACCTGGATTCCGATACCTATGGTCCCTTGGCGGAGGCCATGTATACCGATCGCTCGAGCTTCTGGGATGATGTCGAGACCCCAGGCCTGCAAGAAGGCCCAGCGGCAGTCTGGGCGCAGGCGTTACGAGCAACCGCAGCGGCGCTGCGCGATGACTTGCCTGGCGACAAGGCACCCCGCTTGGCAGGGCTGCGCCAGCTCACCTTTGCCCATGCCTTCGAGGGTCAGCCATTGCTCGGTCCTCTCTTCAGCCTGGGGCCGCTCGGGCGGGGCGGCGACAATGGGACGGTCGATGTTGCCATCGCGCGGCTGACACGCCCGCGCGAGATCGGCAATGTTGCCTCGATGCGCGTGGTTTATGCACCAGCGGATTGGTCGCAGACGCGAGGCACCCTGCCGCTAGGACAGTCCGGCCACCGTTTCTCGAGCTATCGCTCGGATCAGCTCGATGATTGGCTCAAGGGTCGCTCTCACCCTTGGCCTTGGGGTGGTCCCGCAGCCGGGCAGGCGCTCGGCAGCTTGGTGCTAAGGCCGACCTTAGATTGAGCACGTGCTGAGACGGCCGGGGCACTGTCACTGACCCCACTCCCCTCATCACACCAGTGGTAGAGCTCAAGAGGCGCGCTGTCGCAGAGTGCGCAGTCGGTGCAAGCGGTTGGTGCGGGTAGCCGCTCGATGCGTCCCTTATCAACCCATTTCTGTAAGAGCGTCCGTGCCACATCAGCGGGAACGCTTAGCTTCTGGGCCACCTCCTGCAGCGAGGCGATACCTTGCTGGCGGACGAGATCGCGCGCGGTGGTCAGCATCTGGTCGGCATCCGTTTAGTGTCAGTTTGGTATCTGGTCGGCATCTGGTCAGCGTCTGCTCGGCATCAGGCCTGTCCGCTTGCGGTCTTCAGCGCCATCTGCCTCCCGCGCTGACTCCAAAGGCGAAGGCCGGTGAAGACGACGATGAGCAGCAAGAGCAGGGCGCCGATCCAGATGCCGGACGTTACTGGATGGCGCGCGAAGGTCGCGCTCTGGTAGAACAGGGTTGCCGTGACGAAGGCGATGCCTGTGGTCCAGGTGGCCACAAAGGCGGCCCAGGGCGCGCCGGCCTCGCGGACAATGGCGCCAATGGTCGCCACACAGGGAAAGTAGAGCAGCACGAACAGCAGATAGGCAAAGGCACCGGCCTGCCCATCGAAGCGTTCCGCCATTGCGCCGAAGGTGCCGGGCGTAATCGATTGCTCGGCGGCGATCGCATCAGGGTCGAGAACCTCACCAACTTGCAGGCCAAGGGGATCGGTCAGGCTGCGCCCGACCTCGGCGAGATTCGCGGGCACGGTCGCGGCCGCAGCGGTGAGTGCTTGGCCCAAACGGAAAGGCGTCTCGTCATCTGCTGGAGCTGCTTCGGTCGCAAGACGGCTGTATAGGCTATCGAGCGTGCCGACGATCACCTCCTTGGCGAGTACGCCGGAAACGATCCCCAGCACCGCAGGCCAGTTGTCTTGGCCGATCCCCATGGGTGCGAACAAGGGGGTGGCGAGTCGGCTCGCCGCGGCGAGGATCGACTCGTCGCTGTTGTCCTGATCCAGATGTCCGTCGGTACTGATCGAGCTGAGCAGGTTCAGGATCAATACCATGACAACGATGATCCGCCCGGCCTCACGCAGAAAGAGCCGTACTCGATCCCAGGTGCGTAAGAGGGCGCCACGCAGTCGCGGCCTGTGATAAGGCGGCAGCTCCATGATAAAGCCAGTACTCGTGCCGGAGAGCAAGGTCCGTTTCATGATCAGGCCGGTGAGCACTGCGATGGCGATACCAATCAGGTAGAGCGCGAAGACGACATTCTGGCCAGCGTGAGGGAAGAATGCGGCTGCAAACAGCACATAGACAGGCAGCCGTGCGCCGCAAGACATGAAGGGGTTCATCAGGATAGCGAGCTTGCGCTCTCGCTCGTTCTCTAGCGTGCGTGTGGCCATGACTGCCGGCACGTTGCAGCCGAAGCCGACGATCAGGGGCACGAAGGCCTTGCCCGGTAGGCCGATCGAGCGCATGAAGCGGTCCATGACAAAGGCCGCGCGGGCCATATAGCCTGAGTCTTCCAGTGCCGAGAGAAAGATATAGAGACTGGCAATGACCGGGATGAAGGTGGCGACCACGGCCAGGCCAGCGCCCATACCATCGGCCAAGACCAGCCGTGTCCATGTCGGCGCGGAGACGTGGCTGAGTAGTGCGCCGAGACCATCGACGAACAGCGCCGTTGCGATGCCGTCGAAGAAATCGATGAAAGCACCGCCGATGTTGATGGTGAACACGAACATCAGGTACATCATCGCCAAGAACAGCGGGATGCCCCAGACCCGACTGAGGACGATGCGGTCGATCCTATCGGAGAGGTGCCCACCGACTGCACCCTGCTGGCGCTGCACGGTCTTGGCTAATGCGTGGGCGTGGGCGAAGCGGGTGTCGGCGATTTGGATACCGGCGTCCTCACCCGCTCGCGCGGCAATGGCGTGACGCCAATGATCGATGCGTGCCGCAAGCTTGGAATCGAGGCCAGTGACGACCTGTTGATCACCCTCGATCAGCTTCAGCGCTAGCCAGCGATCATTCGCCTCTGAGCCGCTGCCGAGCCAAGGCATCAGCTCGGCGATAGCCTGCTCGACGATCTCATCATGGCCGAGTGCGTAGCCGCCGCTTTCGCGGTCATCGGCAACAGCGAGCGCGCGTGCACTGAGCTCGGTGATGCCTTGCTTGGAGACTGCGACGACCGGCACCACCGGACAGCCAAGCTTCTCCGACAGGGTCCTGGTGTCGATCTCGACGCCGCGCTTACGGGCCACATCCATCATGTTCAGCGCGACCACGACCGGCACATCGAGCTCAAGCAGCTGCACGCTCAGATAGAGATTGCGCTCCAGATTGGATGCGTCGACGACGTTGACCACAAGATCGGCCTCGCGGCTGAGCAGGTAGTCGCGGGCGACCTGCTCATCGAGCGAGTCCGCATCCAGTGAATAGATCCCCGGCAGATCGATGACTTGCACTGCACGGCCGTCCAGCTCACTGCGACCCTCGCGCCGCTCAACCGTGACGCCAGGCCAGTTGCCCGTGGTTTGGCGTATCCCGGTCAGCGCATTGAAGAGCGCAGACTTGCCGCAGTTCGGGTTGCCGGCAAGCGCAATCGTCAATGGCAGCAGGTTCGTCGATTCTTCGTTGGGCGCTTTGGGGGTGCGATTCATCGCGGCACGGCTCCGTGCGAGGCTATGTTGCGGCTGGCGTTGTTGCGGCGGAGCTTGCTCGGCCAACGGCGTTCATGACGGCTCTGGATCTGCTGTCGATGCCGGCGCTGGGCCATGATCATCGTCAGTGGGCATGATCTGCAGCTTCTCGACAATTCCGCCGCCGAGCGCAACCCGACCGTTGCCGACCGAGACCACCAGACCGGAGCCTCGGCGATGTTCGATGCGTAGCTTGGTACCGACGTGAATACCCAGTCCGCGGAGCTTCCGATGCAGTTCATGCCCTCCAACGATCTGGATGATGACGGCTGAGCAGCCAACAGGCAGCTTTGCCAGCGTCAAGGGGGTGGATACAGCTTGATCCATCTTGAAGATGCCTATTGCGTCACTTTCGACCATTCAAACGAGAAACGTTTCGGGTAACCAAGATAGTGTCCATCTGGGTGCTGCGGAAGTCGTCCGCCTGTATCGATTGACGCGGCGCAGCATTTGATGCGACACGGATGTCTATCGATTTAGCGTTGCAACCGCTCACGCTGGAGCGTCAACCTCAGGTGCAAGCCGACTGCGCGCGCAGCTGTCCACAAGAAAAGACATGGAAACTACCCATTGAGAATTGCCCTAGCTAGGCTATGCTCAGAAACAAGGTGACGCGCCTTGTCGTGTATAACACGCAGGTGTTGGATGGTTGCTACGGGGGCGATCAACGGAGCTGATCGGTTGATGGTATTGATTTTGCAGTCACTTTGCAGGTATCCAAGTGACGTGCAGCGTAGAGGCATTGACAATGACACCGAAACAGACCCACACCCTATGGCATCTTCGCCGCCAAGGGCTGCAGTTTGAGGCCGAGCGGGCGGAGCAGGCCTGGTCCAAAGGCCGCGAATTCCTCCCTGAGCAGCATGCACCGCTCAAGCGTGAAACGCGCGAGCTGATCGACCAGTGTAACTGGGAGCTGGTTGCGCAGGTTGCGTGAGCGGGGGCTCCTCGCGATCCGCACAACAGAGCCAGAAGGCGCATCGAGTGTGTGATTGCAACGGCGATGCGAAAAGGTTACTTGCTGGTTGAAACGCAGCCAGAGCAGCCAGGGCTTGTCTCGGTT
The DNA here is from genome assembly GCF_054919635.1 of Halochromatium sp. Taxonomy (NCBI): domain Bacteria; kingdom Pseudomonadati; phylum Pseudomonadota; class Gammaproteobacteria; order Chromatiales; family Chromatiaceae; genus Halochromatium; species Halochromatium sp. Next base: position 4,940 of record NZ_JBUDPI010000080.1, read on the forward strand.
AGTGCTCAGGAAAGCGCTCCTAACCTTGATCGGCCGGGACTAAGGTTCGCCGCCCAATTCGATGACATCGATGCCGCGCTGATGCATCTTCATGAGTGCTTACGCCGGCATCTCGATCGCCTAGAGCCGCGCCGCTATGCCGTCGATCTCGAAGAGGCGGTGGCGGCGGCTGATGCCGTTGAGCTTGATCATCGTCGCGTCTTTATCGAGCCGGCGCTCGCCGACGGCGGTCGTGTTAACAATCGCATCGAACAGCTACGGAACCGACATCGACGGTTTGATCGGTTGATGCATCTGGTCGGACTCGTCGCCCTGGTCCTGCTGAGCCTATTGACTCTCGTGCCGCGCTGAGCTCGGGTAAGACGTGTCCGTGTTCTTGAGCTGCGCCACCCCGGTTATCGCAGCCCGTCCAGCGGACCTCGATCATCTCTGCTTCGTGGGCCGCCCTTGATCGGAGTTCCCGATGCGTCAGTGTGACCAGAAGCCGCTGATGGCCGCGATGCCCTGAGCACCATGGCTGATCGCCCGGTCGAGATCCGCCTCACCAACGCCGCCGAGCGCATAGACCGGGAGGCCTGCCTGATCGACCAGTTTGGCAAAGGTCGACCACCCGAGTGGTGTTGCATCGGGATGGGTGCGGGTCTGTTGTACCGGCGATAGCAGGGCGTAGTCCAAGCCAAGCGCAGCCGCCTTGGCCAAGCCTTCAGTGCCATGGCATGAGGCGCCGATCAACGGTTTGTCGGTTTGTGGGCGTTCGTCCAGCGCGCTGAGCCGAGTCTCGGTCAGATGCAGACCGTCTCCCGGTAACCGACCGGCCAGGTCGGCATCGCAGTTCAGTATCAGTTGAGCGTTGGCCTGGCGACAGACCTCGGCGCAACGCCGAGCGAGCTTCGCGTATTCGTTGGCGCCGAGCCCGGGTGCGCGCAGCTGCAAGATGCGCAGCTGCGACCGGCTAAGGGCCTGCTCGAGCCGTCGAATGAAGGCGTCGGGCTGGGTCGGGTCTGTGCCCGTGATCAGATAGCGGCTGGGTAGGCGCAGCGCGCTGATGACGGGGCGATCAGCTGCCGGAAAGGAGCTCGGGTCCATCTGCTGCGGTGTCATCCAATCCAATGCTTGGCCTTCGCGTCCATGAGGACATCCCTGATAGCTGAGCACACGGTGGATATCAAGCAGCACCAAACGATCGCCATAGTCGTGGCGCAGACGGATAAGCGGCGCTGAGGCCCTGACCTGAATGCCAAGCTCCTCATCGAGCTCGCGGGCTAGCCCCCGCGCGACCGGCTCGCTTGGCTCGAGCTTACCCCCCGGAAATTCCCAGAGACCGCCCTGATGGGTGTTGAGCGGTCGCTTGGCGACCAGCACCCGCCCGTCAGCGTCCGTAATGACGCCGGCGGCGACATGAATCAGCTTGGGGTCTCGAACCCGCTGCGCATCTTGGTCGCTCATCTAGGCTGCTCATCTCGGTTGGCTCGGGCGGTTGGTCTAGGTCCGATACTCGGCGTTGATGCGGACATAGTCGTACGAGAGATCGCAGGTCAAGACTCGGGCGCTGGCGTCGCCGCGGCCGAGGTCGACACCGATACTGAATGCGTCCTTTGCCATTACAGCCTTGCCAGCCTGTTCCTGGTACTCCGGATCGCGCCCACCGGCCGAGACGATGAGCACCTCGTCCAGCCTGATACGGACCTTCTCGATGTCCAGGTCGTCGAGTCCGGCGCGCCCGACCGCAGCGAGGATACGCCCCCAATTCGGATCAGAGGCGAACAGCGCCGTCTTGACCAATGGCGAGTGCGCGATCGTATCAGCGACCTGCCGCGCCTCGCTGACACTGCGGGCTTCGCCAACCTCGATGCTGACCAGCTTGGTCGCCCCTTCACCGTCCTTAACGATAGCGCGGGCAAGCTCCTCGCAGAGCGAGCTCAGCGCCTGTTGAAAGGCCCCGACCTCGGGTGAGGTCAAGGCACTGAGCGGCTGGTTGCCGAGACTGCCCGCTGCGGCCAGCACACAGGCATCGTTGGTTGAGGTGTCACCATCGATACTGATGGCGTTAAAGGTGCCCTCGACGGCTTGCGCCAGGCAGTGCTGAAGGCATGCTGGCTCGATGGCGACGTCGGTGGCGATAAAGGCCAGCATGGTCGCCATATCCGGCCGGATCATTCCTGCGCCCTTGGCGATACCCGTCAGGGTGGCCTGCCGGCCGTTGAGCTGAAACTGTCTGGTGGCGCGCTTGGGGCGGGTATCCGTGGTCATGATGGCGCGTGCGGCCGCTTCCCAACCCTCTTCATCCAGCGCTGAGAGGGCCTGGGGGAGGGCAGCTGTGAGCCGATCGACTGGAAGATACTCGCCAATCACGCCTGTGGAGAACGGTAGCACCTCAGCCGGATCAACCTGGGTCAGCTCCGCCAAGGCCGTGCAGCAGGCCTGCGCATCGGTTAGCCCGCGCGCGCCGGTCCCGGCATTGGCATTGCCGGCGTTGATCAACAGCCAGCGCGGCTTTGCTGTCGCCAGATGCTCTCGTGCCAGGGTTACCGGCGCCGCACAGAAGGCGTTGCGAGTGAAGGTGGCCGCGCATTGGGTGCCTTGAGGCAGCTCGATCAGCACCAGATCGTCGCGATTGCGATAGCGGATAGCGGCCGACACAGCGGCAACGCGAACGCCCTTGATGGATGCGTGATGGGCCATGGTGTGGTCATTGATCCTCGAACATGGTCAGGAAACGCGCCCATGGCATTGCTTGTATTTCTTGCCCGATCCACAGGGACAGGGCTCGTTTCGTCCAACCTTCCGACCTTCACGGACGAAAGGCTGATGAGCCTCGTCACCGGCGCCGGGAGCGGCGCTGCCAGCAGCGCCCTGAGCCCCCCCTAAAGGAGCAGCCCCTGAAGAACGGCCGGCCGGCGGACCACCGGCTGGGGAGTCCTTCGCCGAGGCCGGTAAGCCCTCGAAGGCCTCGTGCTTGAACTGAAACTCCGACGGGCTGGGCCCCTGCGGCATGATCTCCTCGGGCATCTGTAGCTGCATACGCGCCAGCGTCTTCACCACATCCTGTTTGATCGTGCTGAGCATCGCCGAGAACATCTCGAAGGCCTCGCGCTTATACTCTTGCTTCGGATTCTTCTGGGCATAGCCACGCAGATGGATGCCCTGGCGCAGGTAGTCCATCTGTGCCAGATGGTCCTTCCAGTGGGTGTCCAAGGTCTGCAGCATCACGGCCTTTTCGATCTGACGCATATTCTCGGAGCCGACCAACCGCTCCTTCTCGGCCGCCTGCGCGGCAAGCTCGTCAAGGATGCGTTGGCGAAGCGTCTCTTCGTGCAGTTCGTCGTCCTCATCCAGCCACCGCTGAATCGGCCAGTCGCCGCCGTAGGTGTCCTGTAGCGAGGCCATCAGCCCGGGCACGTCCCATTGCTCCTCGAGACTCTGTGGTGGGATGTGGATGCTGATCTGCTCGTTGACCACGTCATGACGCATCGCGTTCACGGTCTCGGAGACATCGTCGCCGTCCATGATCTCGCGGCGTTGCTGGTAGATGACCTTGCGCTGATCGTTGGCGACATCGTCATAGTCGAGTAGCTGCTTGCGGATGTCGAAGTTGCGGCCCTCGACCTTGCGCTGTGCGTTCTCGATCGCCTTGGTCACCCAGGGGTGCTCGATCGCCTCGCCCTCCTGCATCCCGAGGCGCTGCATCATGTTGGCGACCCGCTCGGAGGCAAAGATGCGCATCAGATTGTCTTGCAGCGAGAGATAGAAGCGGCTCGAGCCCGGATCGCCCTGGCGGCCGGAGCGGCCGCGCAGCTGGTTGTCGATTCGCCGTGATTCATGCCGCTCGGTGCCGATCACGTGCAGGCCGCCGGCCTTGATGACCTGGGCATGACGCTTCTTCCAATCGGCCTTGATGCGGCCGCGCTCTTCCGCGCTCGATGACTTCTCGAGCTCGGCATCGAGGTTGCCGCCGAGCACGATATCGGTGCCGCGCCCGGCCATGTTGGTCGCGATGGTCACTGCGCCGGGCTCACCCGCTCGGGCGATGATGCCGGCCTCACGCTCATGCTGCTTGGCATTCAGGACATCATGGGCGATCTTCTCGGCCTTGAGCTTCTGTGAGACCAGCTCGGAGGTCTCGATCGATGCGGTACCCACCAGCACCGGCTGACCGCGCTCGACACAATCGCGGATGTCTTCGATGATCGCGCGATACTTGTCTTCCTGTGTGAGATAGACCAGATCGCCGCGATCGTCGCGGATCATCGGCTGATTGGTCGGGATGACCGTAACCTCCAGCCCATAGATGCTTTGGAACTCGAAGGCCTCGGTATCGGCGGTGCCGGTCATGCCGGCGAGCTTCGGATAGAGCCGGAACAGGTTTTGGAAGGTAATCGAGGCCAGCGTCTGGTTCTCCTGCTGGATCGGAACCCCTTCCTTGGCCTCCACCGCCTGATGCAGGCCTTCGGACCAGCGCCGCCCAGGCATGGTGCGGCCGGTGAACTCATCGACGATGATGATTTGGCCATCGCGGACGATGTAGTCGACGTTCTTCTGGAACAGCGCATGGGCCCGGAGTGCGGCGTAAACATGGTGCATCAGCACGATGTTGCCGGCGTCATAGAGGCTCTCACCCTCGCCGAGCAGTCCCATCTCGGCGAGCTGCTGCTCGACCTTCTCATGACCCTCCTCACTGAGGTAGACCTGACGAGCCTTCTCATCGACCGAATAGTCACCGGGCCCGAAATCGGGCAGGCCTTCCTCGTTCTTGATCGCCTCCTGACGCGTCAGGGTCGGGATGATGGCGTCGATCTTCGTGTAGAGCTCGGTATTGCCCTCGGACGGCCCCGAGATGATCAGCGGCGTGCGCGCCTCGTCGATCAGGATCGAGTCGACCTCGTCGACGATGGCATAGAAGGGATCGCGCTGCACCCGCTGCTCGGGCGTGAACGCCATGTTGTCGCGCAAATAGTCGAAGCCGAACTCGTTATTGGTGCCATAGGTGATGTCGGCGTGATAGGTCTCGCGCCGCGTCGCGCGGCGCAGGTGTCGATAACCCTCTTGCTCAGGTGGCTCATAGCTCCGATCGAAGAGAAAGGACGCATTGTCCGGCCCCATGCCGCCGGAGCTGTTGATCACACCGACGCTCAGTCCGAGCGCGTGATAGATCTGGCCCATCCAGGCCGCATCGCGTCGCGCCAAATAATCGTTGACGGTGACGATATGGACGCCTTTGGCGGGCAAGGCATTGAGATAGGCGGCGAGGGTCGCGACCAGGGTCTTGCCTTCACCGGTACGCATCTCGGCGATCTTGCCGTTGTGCAGCACCATGCCGCCGACGAGCTGCACGTCGAAGTGGCGCATGCCAAGCACCCGCTTGCCGGCTTCGCGCACGACGGCGAAGGCTTCGGGCAAGAGGTCATCGAGTGTCGCGCCGTCGCCGAGGCGGTCGCGGAACTCTTGAGTGCGAGCACGCAGCGCCTCATCGGAGAGCGCGGACAGGCTCTCTTCAAGTGCATTGATCTGCTCAGTGGACTTCATCAACCGCTTGACCAAACGCTCATTACGGCTGCCGAAGACCTTTCGGAAAAGGCGTAGGGCCATGATTAGGGCTCTGTAGTGGTAGGCAGAAAATTGGGCAGAATGATACCGGAGTCCATCCCTGAGCGCAGACCCATGCGGCTCGCCGGGCTCAATCAAAGACGCCGGGGCCTTTGAGCAAGGCTCCCGGCGTACTTGGCACCGACTCACACCGCGGGGGGATCTCTGGGATGTAGGGGGTTACGAACGGACCGGTCGTCCTAGCTTGGGCGAATGGGCCGACCTGTCGTCGGCCCGGCAATCTCGAGCGGCATTTAGAGACGCGCCAGGCGAGATCGTTCGCTTAGGTCGAGAAAACGCATCGGGTCCAGCGCCACGCCGTCACGGCGCACCTCGAAGTGGACATGGGGGCCCGTCGAGCGACCTGTCGAGCCGAGCTTCGCGATGACCTGACCCTTGGTGACAAGATCGCCTTCGCTGACGAGATTCTGCGAATTATGTGCATAGCGGGTCTCAAGTCCGTCTGGATGGCGAATCTCGACGATCTTGCCATAGCCAGTCTTGCGCCCCGAAAAGATGACCAGTCCATCGGCCATGGCGACGATATCAGCGCCGTGCTTGCCAGCACTATCGCTGCCCTTGTGCATGCTGCGTCGACCGCTGATCGGGTGACGACGCATCCCGAAGGTTGAGGTGACGACACCTCCGGTGGTTAGTGGCCAGCCATCCGGAACCGTATGGCTCTTGAGGTCCCGCTCCATGATCAGGGTTTCGAGTAGGACCAGCTTGCGTTTGCGGTCGTCGATCTCGGCGAGTACCTTCGCGAGGTCCTGCGCAACCTCATCGACCTTATTCTCACGCAAGCTCGCCTTCTCGGGGCCGCCACCCGATGGGGCTGGCTGAACGAAGTTGAATTCTTCACCGTCGAGGCCTGACATCTCGACGAGGCGCTGGCCTAGGGCATTGATTCGGATGATCTCAGCCTGTAACTGGCCGACCCGCCTTGCGATACTGTCAAGCTCTGCGCCCAGGTCTTCAGTCGGTTCGGCGCCAGCGAGATGCCGGCCGTTCACATGAGAAAGAATGGTGCTGAGATCGTGTTGAGCTCGAGCCGAGTTACGCTGTTGAGCCAGCCAGAAGCCGGTTGTGCCGGCGATGATGGCAACCAACATGACAGAAAGGAGGGCTACAGAGCTGAAGCCAGATTGAGATTCGCTGTCGTTGAGCCGTCGCATCGTTTCTCCGAGCAGTCGATGTCATTCGCGGCGACCGCTGGTCTTCATGACCCGTGGGCGTCGTGTATTCAGGTCCTTTCTTAGCCAAGGGGCATCACTGCCCCGTCGGTGCTGGGCCAAGTCTGGACGTCATGGTTGAAAAGGTTGAGGGTCGAGACATGACCAAATCCGCAGCGCATGTCCGTCGTTTCTTGCGTGCGAATCAGCCCATCGCTGCGCTGCTCGATGAGATCGAGCGACGTGAGCAGCTGTTGAGCACTGTGCGGCAGTGGCTGCCAGTCGATCTGGCTAAGCATTGCTGTCAGGCCTCGCTCTCAGCAGATGAGCTGACACTCTTTGTTGATTCCCCCGTTTGGGTCGACCGATTTCGGTTTCTTTGCCCTGGATTGATCGGTTCTCATTCGATCCCTGGTCTGGCCTCGCTGGAAACCGAGGTGAAGACCTGCAACGTCCGGGTCCTTCCGCGAGCATCCGGCTCCTTAACGCAGCCGCCTGCTAAGCGCGACCAAGCCTGCGTTGATCCGGGCTCAGCGCCCGCCGACGACGCGGACGCCAATGGTTTGGCGCTGTCCCAGGCGCTCGCACGCCTCGCTCGAACGCTAGGCTATCCGTCAGGCTAGTTCCGCTCGGCGTCGAGGTGCGCCGGCTCAGAGTGCTGGCTCAGAGTGCTGGCTCAGAGTGCTGGCTCAGAGTGCTGGC
>NZ_JBUDPI010000081.1:0-12371 GCF_054919635.1 Halochromatium sp.
AACCACGCGGCCTAGCGGCGAAAGATGGGCCGATTTGCGGGGGTAAAGTCGGTCTTGACGGGGCCATGCTCCCGATGGCCGACAGCGACGGTTACCGCGAAGCCATGGCCGGGGCGCTGTCGTTCTACGACCACGAGAGTGAGCGCCGGCACACCCTCTACCTGGCTGCGGCACCCGAGTACGGCAAGCAGACCTTCCTGGCGCGCATGGAGCGCGAGATCGCCCGCACCAAGCACCACTATCCCGACGCCCTGTATCTGGGCATCGCCGAGGGCACGTATGGCAACTGGACGTTTCTGGAACAACACACCGAGCGACAACTCATCGACTTCTTCCATGCCACGGAATACGTGGTCAAGATCGCCCAGGCGTAGTATCCGCAACACCGCGACGCGCAGCGGCGCGCCGACTGGCAGCACACCCACTGCTCCAAGCTCAAGCAGGACCCGGCGGCACTGGACCTGCTTATCGGCGAGGCCGCGCGTCTCGCCCATCGAGTCGGACTCTCGCAGAAGGTCCGCCATGACGTCGGCAGTGCGCGCACCTATTTCGACAACCACCGCCATCAAATGGACTATCCCACCTTCGTTGCCGAGGGACTGCCGATCGGCTCGGGCGTCACCGAAGCCGCCTGCAAGACCCTCGTCCGCTGCGCGCCATGGAGAGCGAAGCGAAGGCGCGTAGTCCCCGGTAGGCGTGGGCGCGTGCATGCTGCCGCAGTGGCGAAGGGGCGTAGACCCGAAGCCGCGTAGGCAGTATGCAAAGCGCATCCCACACGCCGTCGAGCCATTCGCCGTAGGGCCGGTGCGCAGCCCGAACGCGCCCTCTGGGCGCTGTTCGTGGCGGAGCGGCGGCCCGGAGCGGGGCGAACCGGGGCACAATGGCTGTCGCCGAGCGCAGTCATTTTGGCGACTTGGAGTCCCAACATGTATCACGAGCAAGGCGACACTCTACAAGCAGCGCCTATGCGCCTCGGGCATGCGCTGGAAGACCAGAGGGGCTGGCATCGTGCTCAGTCTGCGCGCACTCGTACAGACGGCCGGACGCTGGACGCTGTTCGAAAAGATCGATCAGTTCGGGGCGGAATGCTGCTGTTGAGCATATCATCGCGAGGCCGCGCCCAGAGCCAGGAGTGACTCGATGCGCATCCGCGTTACCTGGCTGGACTCCGCCTATCACGGGCAGGAATGGCCGCCTTCGCCCTTGCGCCTCTACTCGGCGCTTGTCGCCGGGGCGGGGCCCGCCTGCATGACGGATTCACAGCTCAAGGACGCTCTCGAGCATCTGGCAATGCTTGGTCCGCCGACCATCTATGCACCGACGACCATGCAGCTTGGGCCGGCCGCAGCCTCGGTTCCAAACAACGATGGCGATGTCATTCTCAGCTTCCACGCCCGGGGCGACGACGCTGGGGCACGTCGCAAGACGAGCAAGCTGCGGACGATCCGGGTGCGTCATCGCCACCAAATCGAGGGCGAAGGCGCTGTCATCTATGTCTGGACACCCAACTCAGCAACCCCGAGTCACGGGCCAGGGCTGCGCCGGCTCGCTGCCGGTTTAACGGCCTTAGGTCAAGGCATCGACACCGCCTGGGCTGTGTTTAATCCAGGTGGCGATAGGCCCGAGGGACTTCGTTGGGAGCCCACCGAGCAGGGAGCACACCAACTGGCTGTGCCCTATGCTGGGGTCTTGGATATTCTTGAAGAACGGTATCAGGCGGCACGGCGCCGTATCGCGACAGACGGCATCGTCCGCATGCTCGCCGAACCGCAGCATCGGCGGACGTCATATCGCTGCGAGCTTGACCCGCCGAAGCGCCGCTGGCTCCTCATGTCGCTGCAAACCCCCGACGACCGTCCCTGGTCGGTTCCCGGCAACGCGGCTACGGAAATCGCAGCCATGAGTCGCCATGCCATCCACCAGGCTGCAACGCGTGCGGGCTTGGGTCGTGAGACGGTCGCCGCGTTGATCGGGCATGGCGATGACACGCAGCGCATCCTGACGACGCCTGTGCCCAACGTCGGCCATCTCTATGCCGATGGACGCATTCGGCGTGTCTTATTGACGGCACCCTTAATCTTGGATGCCGAAATCTGGCGCGCTGTCACCTACCGTTTTATCGGCGCAGAGCTATCACCGCCGGGCGAATCCGCAGCAGCCGTGCTGGCGCCCGCGGCCCAAGACGATCGGCTGCAGCGCCGCTATGTTGGAACGGCACGCACTTGGACTAGCGCGACACCCGTGATCCTGCCAGGCTACGACACCAATCGCCGAGGTAAGCCGCGCCCTCAAAAGGCAGCTCGCCGCTTGCTCGCCTGCGCCGGCATCGATCCAGCACTGGTCGAGACATTCACCTTCGAGCCAGCACCACTCTTGCGCGGATCAATGCGAGGCGCCGACGCTCGATTGCCAAGACACCTCGCACACTGGCCGCGTGCCCATCTCTCGATCCAGTGGCGCGTGCCGGTCACCGGACCGGTAGGACCGGGAGCCGGTATCGGTTACGGATACGGTGCACTGATGATCGAGTACAGCGGCTCAGGGCTCGGTATAGTATGCAGATTGTTTCAGCCGGCGGACATGATGCGACCGGACATTGCGATTCTCAGCCCGCTTGGGCGCAACCCTGGTCCGGCTCATGGCGGGATCACCCCTGTGATCAGAACCCTGTCGGCAGGACTCTGCACCGCCGGCGCGCGCGTCGAGCTATTGACCTTCACGGCGGATGACCGGCGCGAGCGATTCCCGCAGCTGCACCCCGATCTGCGCATTCACCCGCTCGGTCAGTGTCGGCGCTGGCAGCAGGCGCGGCGCCTAGAGCGCTATCTCGCCGAGCGCGCACCGAGGGCCCTGCTGGCCGCTGGACATCGAGCCAACCTGCTTGCGGCGCGCCAGGCTGGCGAGGGTGTCCGTATCCTGCTTGGCGTGCACAATGCGCTGACGCCGGGCCTGCAGCGGCTCAACCTGCTGCGACGCTGGAACCGGCTGCGCGTCCTGCGACGATGGTACCCAAGAGCAGACGGCGTGATCTGTGTCTCCCGGGGGGTCGCCCAGGACCTCCAAGCCTTGGTGCCAGCGCTGAAAGATCGCCTCCACATCCGCTACAACCCGATTGCCACGGTCGATCTGACACCTGATGACCAGCTCCATCCCTGGCTCATGGCGCCGGTGGAACCGGTGATCCTCGGTGCCGGCCGCCTGACAAGGCAAAAAGGCTTTGACACCTTGATCCAGGCCTTCGCCCGCGTCGAGCACCAGCCTCGCCCCCGGCTGCTGATCCTCGGCGAAGGGCCAGAGCGCCATCATCTCTTGCAGCTCGCCAGCCAGCTCGGCGTCGCTGAGCGCGTTGCACTGCCTGGATTCGTGCCTAACGCCAGGACGCAGATGGCAGCGGCCGCGGTCTTCGTGCTCTCTTCGGTCTGGGAAGGCTTCGGTAATGTCCTGGTCGAGGCCATGGCCGCCGGCACCCCAGTGGTGGCAACCGATTGTCCCAGTGGACCACGAGAGATCCTCGCCGATGGCGAGTTTGGACCCCTGACCCCCATCGGCGACGTCGACGCGATGGCCCTCGCCATCCAACAGGTGCTAACCGAGCCAACCCCGGCGACAAGGCTGCTTGCGCGGGCAGTCGATTTCGCACCAGAGCGCATTGCCGCTCAGTATCTCGAGCTCTTGATCCCCGGCGGGCTCCCACAGCCATCATGACCAACAGAGCGTCGGCCCAGGCTCAGCCCATGAGCACCAACGATCCGGAGGCAACCGACGCGCACAGCGACCAGAGGTCGCTGCGGCAACGGCCACGCCTGGCGATGATCGGCTTCCGGCCCGGCAGTGGCGGTATTGGGCGGGTGATGATCACCCTGGTGGATGCCCTGCTCGATATCGGTATCGAGATCGATCTGCTACTTCCCGCGGGGCAGCACCCCGACCTTGAGGACCTCAGGGGTCAGGTGAACCGCTTCACCGTCGATATCGATGATCATCGACAAGCCGAAAGGGCCTTGCGCCGGTATCTGCAACAACGGCATCCGGACGCGATCCTCAGCAACAAGGATCAGACGCATCGCCTCTTGCGACGGCGCAAACTGGGCACCGAGCGACCCTTCACGGCCTTTCGCGTGGGGACCAATGTCCCCGAGCGGCTCAAACGCACCAGCCCCTGGACGGCGCTTTGGAAACGCTGGCAGCTCGCCGAGCTCTACCGAGAAGCCGATCTGCTCATCGGCAACTCCTCTGGCGTCAGCGCGGCACTTCAGCGGATGCTCAGCAGCTCGCCAAGACTCAGCAACCGGCAACCGCGCATCGAGACGATCCTCAACCCTGTCGATGCCGAGACAATCGCGGCGCTTGCTGCCAAGCCCATGTCACACCCTTGGCTCAAGGACAAGACCGGACCGGTGATCCTAAGCGTCGGGCGTCTGGTGCGGGCCAAGAATTTCGGCCTCTTGTTGCGCGCCTTTGCCCTGTTGCCCGCAACGCTGAATGCCCGGCTGATGATCTGCGGCAGTGGCAGCCAGCACGAGCGACTGCTGGCGCTGGCGACCAGGCTCGGCATCGCCGAGCGCGTGGAGCTACTAGGGCATCAGTCGAACCCTTTCCGCTATGTCGCCGCTGCCGATCTCTTCGTCTGCTCGTCGATCTTCGAGGGCGCCAATAACGCGCTCATCGAAGCCATCGCGCTCGGCACGCCAAGCGTCTCGACCGACTGCCCAAGCGGCGCCCAAGATATCCTCGATGATGGCCGTCTCGGCCCATTGGTGCCGGTCGACAACCCGCAGGCGCTCGCGGATGCAATGCGCTCGGTGTTGCAGGCGCCGCTCTCAGCCAAGCAGCTGCGTGCCGGTGCGGCGCGCTTCGACCCCAAGCTCAGTGCGACAGGCTATGCGCAAGCGCTCGGATTGAGGCGCGCTAACTGCTCTGCGGCGGCAGGCTGCGTCCTTGACTCTCCTGAAGCCGCTGCTGCGCCACTCGCGGCAGGCACGCAAGGACGAATCATGGCTCCGAGGAATGCATCGCCCGCCGCGCGCATCGCGATCTTTGCCGCCACCTCGGGCCACAGTGGCGTCGACCGTATCCTGGTCAATCTGATCGAGCAGTGGGCCGCTTGGGGGCTGCAGGTCGATCTGGTGCAGGTGCGCAGGCATGGCCCGCAGCTCGTGAGCATTCCGCAGGGCGTACGCTGCATCGATCTCGGCACGGCGCATGTGAACAGCGCGTTGCCTGCGCTGGTGCGTTATCTGCGAAGCGAGCGCCCCGCTGCGTTGCTCTCTGACAAGGACCGTGTCAATCGCATCGCCCTCCTAGCGCGCTGGCTGGCCGGCTCCCCGACCCTTGTCGGCGTCAGGCTTGGGACCACGGTCTCGGTCAATCTGGCGAGTCGCGGTCTGGGCGAGCGCTGGCTGCAGCGCGCCTCGATCCGTTATCTTTATCGGCTCGCGGACCGTCTCCTCGTCCCTTCCGTCGGCGTCGCAGAGGATCTGGTCGAGCAGCTCGGCCTCGCCCGTGCACGTATCCAGGTGGTCCACAGCCCCATCGTCTCGGCGCGGTTGGAGCGCTTGTCACAGGAGCCGATCGCGCATCCTTGGCTCGCGGCCGGTGAGCCACCGGTGATCCTCGGGGTCGGCGAGCTCGGTGCGCGCAAGGACTTCGCCACCCTGGTCCGCGCCTTCACATTGGTCCGCGCCGAGCGCCCTTGTCGGCTCATCATCCTGGGCCGAGGGCGTCGGCGCGAGCGACTGCAGGCGTTGGCGTCCGAGCTTGGCGTTGCCGAAGCGCTCGACCTGCCGGGCTTCGTGGCCAACCCCTATCCCTATATGCGCCGAGCGGCCGTCTTTGCGCTCAGCTCACGCTGGGAGGGCCTGGGCATCGTGTTGGTCGAAGCGCTTGCTTGCGGCACGCCGACGGTCAGTACCGACTGCCCATCCGGCCCGCGCGAGATCCTCGGCCCCTGCTGTCCAGAGGCCCTGGTGCCGGTTGGCGACCATCAGGCGCTCGCAAGGGTGATCAGCGCAACATTGGCCGATCCGCCAACGCCAGAGCGATTGCGGAAGCACGCGCAGGCCTTCTCGGTCGAGGCCAGCGCGCGCACCTATCTGGAAGCCCTAGGCATCCCAGAAACGCTGATCGCCGAGCTAGGTTAAGCGGTTTCGGGACGGCACCCTCAATCGTGCGGCTGTCGGCACCTCGACTGAATCCAATCGAGTCGGCGACCAATCGCTCCTGGCTGCCAGGCTAGCGATTTTCGTCATCAACAAGGACGTTGATGTCCGAGATCGCAGGAGGTCATTGATCGATCGACTCCTGTCCGGCACGAGCGGCGGCAAGCTCCGGCAGTTCACCGCTATCGAGACAACGCTGGATCGCTTCGCAGAGCACCTGATGCCCCCGCGGGGTGTAGTGCACGCTGTCGCGCACCAAGAACAGGGCATCGAGGTCTGACTGGCGGGCGAAGTCATCGTAAGGATCGCAATAATCCAGGTCGCGGGCCTCAAGCATCGCCCTCACCTGTTGGCGCGGACCATCGAAGGTCGCAGGATCACGCAGCGCGTTCAGCTCCGGAAAGAGCACGAAGCCAAGCGGCAGGCCACGTGCATCGACCTCGGCTGTAAATCGATCGAGCCTTGCGGCAAATCGCTCCCGGTTCTCGTCCTGCTGCCAAGCCTCAACCACAGTTCGCATCCAAGTCGTGTGATAGGCCTCGCGCTCGTCGGCGCTGAGCAGGGCGTAGCGGATGCGGGTGTCGAGCTCATCAAGGAAGCGCGCCGCATAGGTGCGCCCGATCCGCGCCTGGATGCGCGCGATCCACTCTGGCTTGTGCCAACCCTCGGCCTGCCGACGCGCGCGTCGCGCGGGACCGACGCTCTGCATCGGGGCAAAGTCATTGAGCGTGATCCCAAGCAGCACCGCATCCGGCTCGGCACCGAGAAAATCGAGCTCGGCGAGCGTCACATAGTGACCGAAACTGTAGGCGTGCACGCCAAGGTTGAGGATGCGCCAAGCGCTGGTGCTCGACGCGCGTCCAGCCTCTACCGAGCGGCTTGCGCTTCCCTTAACCTGCTCGCCAACGACAGCCTGCAAAGGCACTGGATGATCGAGACAATGCGTGAAACGCTCGTCGGCCTCAACCCCGGGACCCAGCACCACCGAATCACCCAACACCGCAACCCTGAGCCCTTCCCCCGGCTGCGAGGCAAAATCGGCGTCACGAAAGCCCTGGGCATTGGTCTCGATCAGGATGTGCTGATAGGCGGTGCCCTTGAAGTGCGCCGAGAACTCGGGCTGGTAGTGATAGCCAAGCTCGGGGTGTGGTCCCTCGAGACCGGTCGGATAGCCATAGCCACTGATCGGCCGGCTGACCACGAATTGGTAGAAGACAAAGCCCGCCAGCTGTAGCAGCAGAAAGACGAACAGGAGCCACAGAAGCCCCAGCAACAGGCGTCGCATCATGCCGATTCCTCAGTGCGAAACGGCAGCGATGCGTTTCGCTTCCAACCTCCAGACCATTCTGCCCACTCGCCCTCAATATCAGCCCCAGGCTCAGGCCCAAGCTCAAATCAAGATCGAGGCTAGACGCCAGTCGCAACTGCGTCAGCCCATCAGAACTCCGTTATACTTCTCCGCCTAGTGCGGCATTGCCGCTTGAGCCGACTTCGGCACGGATATTCGGGTTCCATGGCGATCAACATCCTCGGACTTTCGGCATTTTATCACGACAGCGCAGCCGCCCTGGTGCGCGACGCTGAGGTGCTCGCAGCCGCCCAGCAGGAACGCTTCTCGCGCAGAAAGCATGATGCCGCCTTCCCTGCCGAGGCCATCGGCTACTGCCTCGACGAGGCTGGCATCAGACTCACCGAGCTCGACCAGATCGTCTTCTACGACAAGCCGCTGATCAAGTTCGAGCGCCTGCTCGAAACCTATCTGGCCTATGCGCCGCGCGGCCTGCGCTCGTTCATCACCGCGATGCCGATCTGGCTCAAAGAGAAGCTCTTCCTGAAGGACCTGCTAAAGAAGGAGCTGGCCAAGCTCGGCGAGGTGTCGATTCCGCAGCTGCCACCCCTGTTGTTCACCCAGCACCACCAATCCCACGCCGCCTCGGCCTTCTTCGCCAGCCCATTCGAGCGCGCTGCGGTGCTCTGTCTCGATGGCGTCGGCGAGTGGGCAACCACCAGCGCCTGGCTCGGCGAAGGCAACCGGCTCAGCCCGCACTGGGAGATCGCGTTTCCGCATTCGCTCGGCTTGCTCTACTCGGCCTTCACCTACTTTGCCGGCTTCAAGGTCAACTCCGGCGAGTACAAGCTGATGGGCCTGGCTCCTTATGGTGAGCCGCGCTATGTCGATCTGATCCGAGACCATCTGCTCGATCTCAAGGATGACGGCAGTTTTCGCATGGACATGCGCTACTTCAACTATGCCAACGGGCTGACCATGACCAGCCGTGCCTTTGAGCGGCTGTTTGGTGGCCCGCCACGCAAGCCCGAGTCGCCGGTGACCCAGCGCGAGATGGATCTGGCGGCGTCGATCCAAGTGATCACCGAAGAGGTGGTGCTGCGGCTCGCGCGCAGCCTGCATCGGGACCTCGGCGCCGATCGCCTCTGCCTGGCTGGCGGCGTGGCACTGAACTGCGTCGCCAATGGTCGCCTGCAGCGCGAAGGACCGTTCGAGGATATCTGGATTCAGCCGGCCGCGGGCGATGCGGGCGGTGCACTCGGCGCCGCCCTTTCGGTCTGGCATGAGTATCTGGATCAGCCCCGCGCGGGCACCGACGCCGACCGGATGCAGGGTGCCTATCTCGGCCCCCGCTTCAGCAATGACCAGATCCTGGACTTCCTCGATCGCGCCGAGATCCCGTATCAGCAGCTCGACGACGAATCGCTGATGTCCCGACTGGCTGAGCTGCTCGACGCCGGCCAGATCATCGGCTGGTTTCAAGGACGGATGGAGTTTGGCCCACGCGCCCTCGGCGGGCGCTCGATCATCGGCGATCCGCGTAACCCTCGCATGCAATCGGTGATGAACCTGAAGATCAAATACCGCGAGTCGTTTCGACCATTCGCACCCGCGGTGCTCGCCGAGCAGGTCGGCGACTGGTTCGCGCAGTCGCAGCCGAGCCCCTATATGTTGATTGTCGCGCCGGTGGCTGAGTCCAAACGCATCCCGATGAGCGACGCCGAGCAGCAGCTGTTTGGGATCGAAAAGCTCAACGTCGCCCGGTCCGAGGTCCCAGCCATTACGCATGTCGACTACTCGGCGCGATTACAGACCGTGCACCGCGAGACCAATCCGCGCTTCCACCGGCTCATTCAGACCTTCGCCGAGCGCACCGGCTGTCCGCTGCTGGTCAACACCTCGTTCAACGTGCGCGGAGAGCCGATCGTCGGCTCGCCCGAGGATGCCTATCGTTGCTTCATGCGCACCGAGATGGACTATCTGGTGCTCGAGAACTGCCTGCTCACCAAGGCTGATCAGCCGACAGCGGAGCAGGACCTCAGCTGGCAGCAGACCTTCGAGCTGGACTAAGGTACAGGGCACGTCGCCATCTGGTAAGAAAGCACGCCTCACGAGCCGAAAGCACTTGTCCACGGTCACTCGAGCTTCCTCAAGGCGCGAAAGCCGCAATAGAACCGACTCCATAACTCAGCCTATGCACCCTATCCCCGAGCTAGACCGCGCCGGTCTGCGCCGCTTTGCGCTCACCACGGCGGCCATCATCATCCTGCTATTCGCGCTCTTGCTACCTTGGCTGCTCGAGACCGGCTGGCCGATCTGGCCTTGGCCCCTGGCCGCGGTGCTCGCCCTCTGGGGGCTGATCGCGCCCGCCAGCCTGCGGCCGGTCTACCGTGGCTGGATGCGCTTTGGTCTGCTGCTGAGCCGGATCACGACGCCGCTGATCCTTGGCCTGGTGTTCTTCCTGCTGTTCGTTCCGGTTGGCTGGGCAATGCGCCTGTTCGGTCATGACCCGATGCGTCGCCGGCTGCAGTCCGAGGCCAAGAGCTACCGCCTGCCGAGCCAACCGATCTCACCCGAATCCTTCGAGAGACCCTACTGATGCTCGATCTCCTCAAAGACCTCTGGGGCTTCATGCGCGAGCGCAAGAAGTTCTGGCTTGCGCCCATCATCATCGTCATGCTGCTGCTCGGGGCGCTGATCGTACTCGCGCAAGGCTCGGCGGTCGCGCCGTTCATCTACACCCTGTTCTGAGTCGATCGCCTCTTGCCTAAGGGCTCGCCATCACTGCTCGCTGTGTCGATCCTGTTCTTTGCGCTCGCCGATCTCTGGCTGGCGTTTCCGCAGCTCGACCTCGCCGTCGCCAGCCAGTTCGGGACACCGGAAGTCGGCTTTGCCGCGCGCGGTGCTGCCTGGGAGCAGTTTATGTACGGATCGATCGATGAGCTCTTGGTCATCATCGGTCTTGGACTGATTGGCGCCTGGGCGGTGACAGGTTGGTGCACATCGATTGACGCAGCGCCACACAGGCCGCAGGCAATCGGTAGCCTCCTCTGTCGCCTTGCTCCTAAGCGTCTGATGAGGCGTGTCACTGGACGCCGCCTGATGTTCCTGTTGTTGCTGCTGGCCCTGGTGCCCGGACTGATCGTGAACCAAGTATTCAAGGAGCACTGGGGCCGGGCGCGTCCGATCCAGGTCGAGCATTTCGGCGGCAACCGATCGTTCACACCGCCTTTTGTGATCTCCGACCAGGGAGGCGGCTCATTCTCGTCCGGTCATGTCGCCGCAGCGGCCTGGCTGGTGGCGGTGCCCGTGGTCTTGTTTGGGCTCAGATCGATCTGGACGCGCTTGGCGCTCCTCTATCTCTTGGCGATGGTGCTCGCCCGACTGGCGGCCGGCGCGCATTTCTTCAGCGACGCGCTGACCTCAATCCTGCTGGTCTGGATGGGCTTTCTCATCCTGCAACGCCTATTTCCATTCGAGCAACCATTCGAGCACCCAATCAAACATCAACTCGAGCATCGATTCGCGTCCCCATTCAGGCTCAGGGCAAAGCCTGCAAGCAACGGGCTCATTCAACCCTCCGGCAAGGTTTCGCGTCAGGCTTCTGCAGACGCAAGCACCGAGACACGCGCCGGGGCCAGCTCTGCGACCAGTACGGGAACGAGCACTGCAACGAGCCCTGCGACCAGCACGGCAGGGATCAGCTGATGATGACGCCTCAAGCAGCTTGCCAAGCTCGCAACGAGCAAAGACGCTTTCCTTCTGAATGGCTTTCGCGAGCACTGCTTGGGGGCAGCCTGCTTGGACTGGTTGTCGGCTGTGAGACCCAGCCCGTCGTTAACGCGGGCCCGGGCCTGAGTCCGAGCCAGTTGCAGGAGCTGGTTGTCGCTAGCAATTGGGAAGGCATTGCAGGGTCCAACATCCAGTGCAGTGAGGCCACCGACGTCTGCGCCGAAGCGCATGCGATCCGTGCCGATGCCTGCCTGCGGCTGGTCATCGAGTTGCCCGCGGATGCATCGGCGACCCGCGGCCGCACCCGCGAGCTCCTCGATGCAGCCGAGTCCGGCTATCGCCAGGCGCTCAGCCTGCAGCGCTCGAGTGAATCGCCGAGCATCGCCTCTTATCATGGCGGCCTGCTGCTGACCCTCAGCGAGCGCCGCAATCGGCTCGATGCATCGGTGCGCGAGAAGAAGCTCGACCGTGAGAACCAAAAGCTACTCGAGGCGGCGAAAGAGGCGCGAGCTCAGGTGCCAGACAGTGCATTCGGATTCATCTACGGCGCCTCAGCCTTGGTCTACCAAGCCCTGTTGAACGAGTCCGGGAGCGACCGGTGCCAGGGCCTTGAGCAGGCCGCAGTGATGCTCAAGCGCTCACCGACCCCGCCCGATGAGCTGCTCAACGACCAGCAGCGTCTGCAGCAGTTGATCCAACGCAGCCTGGGCGAGAGCGACTGCATGGGCGCGCAGCAGGCCTCATGAGTCACCGCCCTATGCGGCGTACCAAGCCAGACCAAGCAGCATCGCCTCAGCCTCAGACAACCCCATCCAACCGGGTCCAGATGCGCCGAACTCCGTCACGCGCAGCCGCCGCACCGCTACCCCTTCTGAGGTCTGAGCAGCAAGGCGCAACCCAAGCCGCTCGGCCTCGATCAGCGCTTCCTGGCGGTCTCGGCTGGGTGCTGTTGCTGACACTCGGCATCAGCGCCTGGCGGCTGCTGCTGGCTGATCTGCTCCCGGTGATGCGGGATGAGGCCTACTATTTCGACTGGGCCAGCCGGCTCGCCTGGGGCTATTTCGATCACCCGCCTGGGGTTGCGTTGCTCGGCATCGGCAGCTGGCTCGAGCCCGGCTCTACACTCGCGGCTCGCCTCGGTGCCGTGATCCTCGGTGGCCTTGCGGTGCTCGTCACTTGGCGACTCTATCGCG
>NZ_JBUDPI010000082.1:0-12318 GCF_054919635.1 Halochromatium sp.
CAAGCGGACCAGCAAGCGCGCCAGCAAGCGGGCCAGCAAGAAGGATCGCCTGTCGGCGAGGAGCGGGCCCGACCAAGAGGCGAACGGGGTCGTGACGAGAACAGCGCCTTGGCGCAGACGCTGATCTTCCGCCCGATCACCGATCCGATGACGCGCGTGGCCGAGCTGCTCGCTGGCGGTGTCGATCTGGCGCTGGAGCTGTCGCCGGATAATGTGGCCGCGTTCCGCGCGCGCGAGGACTTCCAGGTGCTGGAGGCGATGGGTCCGCATCTGTGGTTTCTGATCCTGAACACGCGTGACGGTCCGCTGCGCGATGTCCGCGTGCGGCGGGCGGTGAATCTGGCGATCGATTCGCAGGTGCTCACCGAGGACGTGCTGCGCAAGACCGCGGTGCCGGCGGCGGGGCCGGTGCCGGCTGCGTTTAGCTGGGCGGATAATCCCGAGGTGAAACCCTATCGGCAGGATCGAGCGGCCGCGCGCCGCTTGCTGGCCGAGGCCGGCTATGAGGAGGGTCTGACGCTGAGGTTCCTGGTGCCGCGCGGCGGTTCCGGCATGCTCGACCCCTTGGCGATGGCGACGGCGATTCAGGGCGATCTGGATCGGATCGGGATCGATGCCGAGATCCGCAGCTACGAATGGAATGCCTATCTGGCACGCGTCAATCAGGGACTGGATGCCGATGCCGACATGGCCGAGATGGCCTGGATGACCAATGATCCCGACACGCTGCCCTATCTGGCCCTGCGTTGCGATGCGAGTCCGGAGCAGGGTGGATTCAACTCGGGCTACTACTGCAGCTCGCGGGTGGATGAGCTGATCGCTCAGGCCCGCCGAGCAACCGACCGCGACGAGCGGGCACGGCTCTACCATCAGCTCGAGCGCGAGGTGCACAAGGATGCGCCTTGGGCGGTGATCGCCAGCTGGCGACAGAACCTGGTAGCGCGCGCCGAGGTTTCTGGGCTGCAGCTTGAGCCATCGTTCTTCTTGCGCTTGGAGGAGGTGGCCAAGGGCAGCTGCAGTGGCGGGAACGGGGGCGGGGCGAAACAGCAATGAGCGCCTATGCCCTGAAGCGCTTGCTGCTGCTGGTGCCTGTGCTGCTCGGCGTGTCGCTGGTGGTGTTCGGGGTGATGAGCCTGGTGCCGGGCGATCCGGCGCTGGCGATCCTCGGTCCCTATGCGACGCCGGAGCGGCTGGCCGAGCTGCGCGCCGAGCTTGGGCTGGATCGCAGTTGGCCGGTGCGCTACGGCATCTGGCTCAGCGGTGTGCTGGACGGCGACTTGGGGCGTTCGGTATCGCTGGAGCGGCCGGTGCTCGATGTGGTGTTGGAGCGGCTCGGCCCGACGCTGCTGCTGTCGGGGACGGCGCTGCTGTTGGGCACGCTGCTCGGCCTGGTTGCCGGAATGGTTGCTGCGCTGCGGCACAATCAGCCCACCGATCGCCTGGTGACCTTCGGCGTGCTGCTCGGCATCTCGATCCCGTCGTTCTGGCTTGGGCTGTTGCTGATTCTGGTGTTCGCGGTCTGGCTTGGCTGGCTGCCGGTCAGTGGGATGATCCAGGTCTGGTCTGATACCGGTGGTCTGCTGACGGCTGCTGACGTGGCTTGGCATCTCGTCTTGCCGAGTCTTAGCCTGGCGCTGGTTGCAGGTGGCGTGATTGGCCGACTCACCCGCGGCGCGGCCATCGATGTGCTGGCATCCGCGCCGATCCGCATGGCGCGGGCCCGTGGTGTCCCAGAGCGGCGGGTGCTGTTAGTGCATGCGCTGAAATCGGTGTTGGCGCGGATGGTGCCGGTGATCGGGCTGCAGGCCGGATTCGTGATCGGCGGTGCGGTCTACATCGAGACCATCTTCCAATGGCCGGGGCTCGGCCGGCTCTTGGTCGAGGCCATCGCCGCGCGCGACCTGCTGCTGGTGCAGGGCGGGGTGCTGGTGCTGGCGGCGGCCTATGTGATGGTCAATCTGGCCGCGGATCTGACGCAACATGCGCTGGATCGGCGCACCCGGGCGGCCTGATGGTTGCGTTCTGGAAACGCCTGTTGTCGCATCCTGGCGCCATGATCGGGCTGGGCCTGCTGGCGCTCGTCCTAGTGCCGGCGCTCGCGGCACCCTGGCTGCCGCTCGCTGATCCGACGCTGACCCAGCCGGCCCAGCGCATGCTGCCGGTCGGGTCAGCAGCTCACCTGCTCGGCACCGATGCGCTGGGCCGCGACCTGCTGTCACGCCTGGTCTGGGGTGCCCGCTCGAGCCTCGCCGTTGGCCTGCTGGCGACCGGGGTTGCGGCGTTGATCGGCTCGTTGATCGGTGTCCTCGCGGGCTTCTTCGGCCGATTCGCGGATGCGCTGCTGATGCGTGGCGTCGACATCCTGATGGCCTTCCCTTACCTGTTGCTCGCGCTCGCCATCGTCGCCGCGCTCGGGCCGGGGCTCGGCAATGCGATGCTGGCGATCGCGGTGGCCAACGTGCCCTTCTTTGCGCGTGCGGTGCGCGGGGCGGTGCTCGAGATTCGCCATCAGGCCTATATCGACGCCGCCCGGCTTGCTGGTCATCGAGCGCCCTGGATCATCGTCGTCGAGATCCTGCCGAACCTGGTGCCGACGGTGCTGCTACTGATGACGACGACGCTCGGCTGGATGGTGCTGGAGACCGCGGGCTTGAGCTTTCTCGGGCTTGGTGCACAGCCACCCGATGCGGATCTTGGCGCGATGCTGGGTGAGGGGCGCGAGTTTCTGACCACCTATCCACGGGTGGCGGTGCTACCGGGGCTGGTGATCCTGGTCGTGGTAGTAGGGATCAATCTGTTCGGGGACGCGCTGCGTGATCTGCTCGATCCACGGCTGCGCGACCAAGGTCGGAGTCTCGAGCCTCGCCAGGTCGGTAACGGCAGCAATGAGCATGCCGAGAATGGGGCCGACAATGAGGCGCAAGCGCACCAAGCGGCGGGAGAATCCGAAGCGGCAGGACCATCCCAGTCAGCAGGAGCGTCCCAGGCAGCAGGAGGCAAACCGGCTGAGCGAGCATCCCAAGCGCTGGGAGATCTTCAAGATGAGGATGGTTCAGCAGCTGAGTCGACACCGGTCTTGCTTGCAGCCGAGGGAATATCGGTCCTCGTGCCTGCGGAGCAGGGCGCTGCTGCCGCGGTGGATCGGCTGGATTTGCAGCTGCGGGCGGGCGAGCGGGTTGGGATGGTTGGTGAATCGGGCTCGGGCAAGAGCCTGACCGCGCTGGCGCTGCTCGGATTTGCGCCGCCAGGTGGGCGGCTCGAGGGACGCGTTGATCTCGACGGCAGCGATCTGCTAACCCTCGATGACGATGCGCTGCGCGATCTGCGCGGCCGACGTATCGCCTATATTCCCCAAGAGCCTTCTGACGCGCTAGACCCGCTGCTGCGGGTCGGTTACCAGCTGGAGGAGACGATCAAGGCCCATGCGAGCGAGATCGGTGCTGATGCCCGGGCCGAGCCGGATAAGCGGCCGGTGGAGGCGGAGAGCAAACCGGCCGGCGCTGGGGCGCGTCCGAATGCTGAGTCTGATCAGCGCGGCGCTGACCACGTCATCGCGGCCAACGCCGGCGCTGAGAGGGCCGGTTCTGAGCAGGTCGGTCATCACGAGACCGGCGCCGCCGGCGCCGATGCTCGCGATAGCGTCACGGGCAATGCTGGCGGCGGCAACGCGAGCCCTGGCGATGCTCGCTCAGGCACGCCTGGCGCGCAGATCTCCGAGCGCATCGAGACGCTGCTCAAGAGGGTCGGACTGGACGGTATCGCCGATATCCAGCGGCGTTTTCCGCATGAGCTCTCCGGCGGCCAGAGTCAGCGTGTGGCCATTGCCATGGCCCTGGCGCACGAGCCGGATCTGTTGATCGCCGATGAAGCAACGACCGCGCTCGACGTGACGGTCCAAGCCGAGATCCTGGCGCTGCTTGAAAGACTGACCCATGGGCAAGACCGAGCACTGCTGTTCGTCAGCCACGACTTGGCGCTGGTGGTCGGGCTCTGCGATCGGGTGCTGGTGCTCTATGCGGGGCGCATCGTCGAAGATGCCCCGCGCGACCGGTTACTGGATACCCCGGCGCATCCTTACACGGCGCTGCTGCTGGCCTGCTCGCCTGAGCTTGGGCGGCCGGAGAAGGCGCTGCCAGCAATCCCGGGACAGCCGCCGTCGCCTGCCGAGTCCACTTGGGGTGCGGCCGCTGCGGGCTGCCGCTTCGCACCACGCTGTCCTAAGGCGCAGCCGGTCTGTGAGCAGGGTGAGCCGACGCTGGATGAGCTGACACCTGGCCACTGGGTGCGTTGTCTGTTTCCGGAGAGGGGCAAAGCGAGCAACGCAAGCAACGCAAGTGATGTGCGCGCCGGCGATGAGGCTGATGGGGCTGATGGGGGTGATGAGGCTGATGAGGTTGATGAGGTTGATGAGGTTGATGGGCCTGCTGGAGCTGATCGGAGTGCTCACCTTGATGGCTCGGCTGGGAACGATGGGACTAGGGCGCGCCGCGAGAGCATCAGCAATGAGCAGGGGGCTCGGCCATGACTCAGCCATTACTGGAGCTGCGCGGTGTTGCCAAGCAGTATCCGCTCGGCAGCGAGCTGCGCGCGCTGTTGCCGGGCGGTCGGCGCCAGCAGACCGCACTGGCGCCTGCGGACATGGTGGTTGCTGAAGGCGCTGCCCTTGGTCTGGTCGGAGAGTCCGGCAGCGGCAAGACGACCTTGGCCCGCATCGCCGCGGGTCTGAGCACGCCGAGCCGTGGCGAGGTCTACTGGCGGGGCCAATCCATTGAGTCACTCGATCAGGAGGCCCGGGCCAGGTGGCGCCGGGAGCTGCAGTATGTCTTCCAGAACGCGGCCTCGGCGCTGAATCCGCGCCATCGGGTGCGTCTGATTCTAAGCAGCACCCTGTCGGGCCTTTGGCGTGGCTCGCAGCAAGGGCGAAACAGGACCGCGCGGCAACAGCGTATCGATGAGGTCTCGGAACAGGTCGGCTTGGGTCGAGCGTTGCTCGATCGCTATCCGCATCAGCTCTCTGGTGGTCAGGCCCAGCGCGTGGCGATCGCTCGGGCGCTGCTCGGCGCACCGAAGCTGCTGATCCTCGACGAGCCAGTCTCGGCGCTCGATCTCTCGCTGCAGGCGCAGATCCTGAATCTGCTCGGCGAGCTGCGGCGCGAGCTTGGCCTCGCCTACCTCTTCATCTCGCACGACCTCGCCGTGGTCGAGCGCCTTTGCGATGAGGTGCAAGTGATGCACGAGGGGCGGATCATCGAGCAGGGTGAGACCGCGCAGATTCTGAGCAGTCCGCGCGAGTCTTATACCGAGCGCTTGCTAGAGGCAGTGCCGAGGTTAATTAGCAAATTCGAATATTGACCTGTGTCAAACATCTCTCGTGGCAGTCTGCCTAAGCTGATTCCGCACCGGCCCGGTGCGGTTGGTGCGCTCGATCGATCATCTCAATGAACGGAGGTGAGAAATGCTCATCAAGAAGCGTCTCTTGCTTGCTGCTGGCCTTGCCGGTGCCACCCTGTTTGCGGCCGGCTCCGCAAACGCCTTTTGGGGACCGTTCAACCCCTGGAACTGGGGCGATGGCTGGGGTCCCGGCTGGGGGAACGGTTGGGGAGGCCCCTGGTATGGACCCGGCTACGGCTATGGCTATCCAGGTTACTGGGGCGGCTACCCGGCCTACTACGGTGGTTATCCATACGCCTACGGTGCCGCGCCTTATGCCTATAGCTATCCGGGTTATGGATACCCAGTGAACGCGGCGCCTGCTGCGAGCGAATCATCCAGATAGGTGTCTCGGGGCGCCTTGCCCCGCCCAGGAAGCGCTGGAGCGCTCAGCGCTTCCTGAGCCGCTGTTCGAGTCTCTGGCGGCGACCATTCCCGGAATCAGGGTTTCAAATCCGGGCCATTCATGGCGTTGGCTATAAGGTCGAGCTCGACGAATTGTCGAGCCCAGGGTCTGATCAGCGCTCGGATCGAGCGCCTTGGTAAATCCTGCGCAGTTCGGGACGAGCGTTTCCGGTACTCGCCTAAGCTCTAACCAGCATCAAAGACCAACGGCCCGCCGGGTCCAAGTGGCCAGCCCGCGAGCACCCAGGTGCCGAGCATCAGGGTCCAGACGGGGGCAAAGACCAGCGTGTACGGAAGCATCATTGCCAACAAGGTGCCGAGCCCTGCGTCTGGCCGGTATTGCCTGACGAAGGCGAGGATGATCACCAGGTACGGATTGAACGGGGTGATCCCATTGGTGACCGAATCCCCGACCCGGTAAGCCGCCTGGGTCAGCTCTGGGCTCACGCCGGCCTGCATCAGCATCGGGATGAACACGGGCGCGAAGAAGGCGTACTTGGCCGAGGCCGAGCCGATCATCAGATTGCCGAGCATGACGAGGACGACGAAGCTCAGGGTCAGCGGGGCGAGGGGTAGACTCAGTGACGCGAGCCAGCTTCCACCGGCAATCGCCAGCATCTCGCCGAGCCTGGAGGCGTTGAAACAGGCGATGAACTGGGCGGCAAAGAAGGCGAGCACGATGTAAGGCCCCATAGCCCTCATGGTCTCACCCATCATCGCGACGGCATCCCGGTCGGAGCGAATCGTGCCGGCGCCTAGCCCGTACGCGAGCCCTGGCCCGAGGAAGAGCAGGAACAGCAACGGGACCATCGCCTCCATCCAGCGCGGGAAATGCTCACCATCGCCGGCAAGCGGTGCACCTGGGATGAGCACCCCAGCGAGGACCGCGAGCATCAGCGCTAGGAAGACCAGCCCAGCAAAGCGGAGGCCACGCGACTCGGTTGTCTCAGCGGGCTCAGCGGGCTCACCGGGCTCGGCGGGCTCAGCGGGCTCAGCGGGTCGAGCAGTCTCAGGGCTGGCGACGCTTGCTGGAGTCCCGCGAACCTGATCCTTCATCTCGCGGGGTGGCGATGCGCTATCAATCATAGCTGTTGCCGAGCCGAACCCTCGGTCCTCTAGGCGCGGCTCGACCAGCCAGCGCGTTACCAAGGTTCCGGCCAGTGTCAGCAGCAGGGTGGAGGCGATCATGAACCACCAGTTGGCGGTGATCGCGACGCGATAGTCTTTGTCGAGCACCTGCGCACCCGCGGTCGATAGGCCCGCAAGCAGTGGATCGAGCCCGGTCAAGAATAGATTTGCCGAGAAGCCACAGGTCACGCCGGCCGTTACTGCGGCAATGCCGGCCAGCGGCGACCGGCCCGCAGCCAGAAACAGGCCCGCCGCCAACGGCGGCAGCACGACATAGCCGGCATCGAGGGCGACCGACGACAAGATGCCGACCAGCACGGTTGCCGGCGTGAGTAGCGTAGAAGGTGCGGCGGTCAGGAGTCGCCTAAGCAGCACCGGCAGCAGACCGGAGCGCTCGGCGACGCCGATGCCGAGCAGCCCGACCAGCACGAGTCCAAGTGGCGGGAAGTCGACGAAATTGTCGACGAGGCTCGAGAGCAGCCACCACAGGCCATCGCTGCTGAGCAAGCTCATCGCCTGGACGGTCTCCGCGCCGCCGGCCGTCACCCGCGTGACCTGCCATTGCAGCCCGACGGCGAGCGCAGACAAGAGCATCAGCAGCAGGGTGCCGAGCGCGAACAGGGTGGCGGGGTCCGGTAGCCGATTACCGACCGCCTCGATGTGGTCAAGCCAGCCCCGGGCCGATGACGCGTCGCTGCCTTGCACGCTATCTACGGGGCTTCAAGCCGCGCCAATGGCGCTGGCGGGCAGGTCGAGTGTGAAATCCTGAGCCTGCCCACCGAATCGCGTTACTCGACGACGGTGACCGTGATCTGCTCCGATGTCACCGGCGGATCATGCGGTACATGGTTCATGTCGCCGACCAACAACTGCAGACTGTGCTCGCCGGGCTCCAAGGTGATCTCGGTCTCGGTCTGTCCCCCGCCGAAGTGCATGATATCGCCGCCCATCGGCTGATCCAGTGGTGGAAGGTCTTGATCGATCAACAAGTGATGATGACCGGTCGCCGCCTTGTCGGTGCCGGCAGGCGCGACCCCCATGTTTTTCAGGCCGAATTTGACGGTGAAGGTGGTCGGCACGGTTGCACCGTCGCTAGGCTCGATGAAGTAGACCTCGGCACCCTCTGGGGCCGGCGTGCGTGTGATCTCGGTCGTGGCCTCGGCGGCCATCAGCCCAATCGGTGCGACCAGCAGTAGACTCGCAATGGCTCGAATCATCATGGACACTCCCCTGATTAGTTTGGCGTCATCTTTCTTAATCGATTCTCAACGCATGGCCGCATTGGCCGAGCTCCAAGACAAAGCATGCTGCGTCCATGCATGCGGCTCCAAGAAGGTCTGGGGCCAATGGCCGCGAATCAAGAGACCGGTGCAGGGTTTCCTCGGTCGCATTGGCGGCGACGCTGCAATGACCAAGGCATCGAGTCTAGCGCTAATGCATCGGCGGCTTGCGACAGATTAGCCTGACCGCGCTGTAATGAAAGGCCTTGTCAGGCTGTGAGCGCAGCTGGTCAAACGCGGTTGCCATGGCCCGCTGCATCTCGGTTGTCGCATAGCCGTGGGTGAGCATGCGCTCGGAGCCGGACTCGAGGAGTTCGCGCAGGTAGTGGAGCTGGTCGGCGCGACTGCGTGTGCTGTCACTGCTGCTGATCACGGCTCGCGGGGCTTCCGTGAGCACCTCGGCGCCAAGCCCCTCAGTGATCTGTCGGAGCCGACTGCCGATGTAGGGATCGCCACCACCGATCTCCGCTTGGCAGCGGTTGAAGGCGTCCCACCAAGCGGAGATCGCCGGTTGCGCTGGATCGAAACCGAAGCTGTGGTTGTCGACCTCGGTCAGGATGATCGAGCCGGTCGGTTTCACCACCCGCAGTAGCTCCCGAATCACGCCCTCGGCATCATGGACGTGCTCCAGGAGCCAGATGGTCATACCGATATCGTAGCTGTCGTCGGCAAAGGGCAGGCTGCTGGCATCGCCCTGAACCAGGCTGATGCGCTCGTGCTCGGCGAGCCAGCTGCGTCCCGCTTGCAGGTGTCGGCCGCTAAGATCGAGACCGGTCAACGCCAAATGCGAGGCGCGTTGCTCGAGCAGGTGAAGCTCCGCTCCCACTGCGCAGCCCACCTCCAGCAGGTGTTGAGCGCCGCTGAAGTCGAGTCCGTCGAAGACCGGCGTCGACAGCATCTGCGCCTGCGCGATCAGGCGCAGGCGCTCCGCATCGCTGAAGCCATGGATGTAGTGATCGGACACTGCTTGACTCCGTCGCTTCAGTGATTGACTTTGGCGGCTGGCGGCTGGCGGCTGGCGGCTGGCGGCTGCTGGTGTGATCGCGACCAGTATAGACGCTCTAGCTGATCGCCAGACCGACTGTCTTTCGTGACGCCAAGGGGCATGGAAGTCTCGGGTCCTGGAATCAGGGCGAACGACTATGACATCCGTGCTACAGCGCTTCTCAGCGCCTGTGCGCAGAGGCTGATCGAGCCGCCTGGGTCCGCTTCAGCTTGCCGCGGTCAGCGCGCGGCGCAGTTGTTGGATGGCCTCGGTCTGCCTCGACGCGCCCATGCAGGATTCGATCAGCGTTGGATCGAGCTGCGGCAGCATGCCGCTGCGTTCGAGTTGTTGATACTGGTCGCCTTCGAGACCGTAGAACTGAAGCCGGCCTTGCAGCCAGAACCAGACCTCCGGTACCTCGAGCGCGCGATAGACCTCGAGCTTGTTCAGCCCGCCGCTGGTGCGCACGACCTCGATGGCGATATCCGGTCTGCTGGGCTCCTCCTCGATGGGCTCGAGCAGATAGCACTCATCGGGCTCGGCGCCCCGTTTGGCGAGCGTCGACTTGATGGTCCAGGAGCCGGCTCCATCCATCGCAACCCCCACTTCGATCGCCCAGGTCTCGATCAGCCGAGCGAGGGTTTTCTTGTCAGCCTCGTGATACCACGATGGCGTCATCAGCTCCAGCACGCCGTCGATGAAGGTCAGCCTCGGGATCGCGGATTCACCGCGGATCTCGAGCAGACGCTCGTAATCGCTCCAGTCGGCATGATTGAGCAGGACGATTTGGTCGTCGGGCTGCGCGGCTCGATGGGCGGGAGCCGGCATGGGTGCTGATGCTGGTGTGTCGGCAATGCGCTCTGCGGTTGCGGCCATGGCGAGCCTCGGGTGAGAAGGGGGATGCGCTTCAGCTTAGCAGGCTGAGGTGCAAGAGCGGTGCGAAGGCAGGCACTCTGGCTGCCATTCTAGGATCTGCCCGACATCCGAATCGCGGCGGCTAAGGCCTTAACTCTAATGACTTCTGGACTGGCCAAAGCCGCCGTTGAGACTGATGCTCAGCAGGACTTGCAAAGCTCGATCTCGGCGCTGATCGGAAGGCTGTCGTCGCGCGCCCATTCCATCATCGAGCCGTCGTAGAGCAGGGCATCCTCGTTGCCGAGCACCGCGTAGGCCGCGAACCAGGTCAATGCAGCGCGATTGCCGCTGTGGCAGAAGTGGATCTGCTCGCCATCGGTGGCGACGCCACGGGCTTCGAACAGCGCCTTGAGTGCGCCTGGGCTGCGCAGCTTGCCGGAGCCGCTGTCGCTGATCCAGTCGTGCGGCAGGTGCTGGGAGCCGGGGATGGTGCCGGGCCGCTCGGCGTCGTCACCGGTGTAGATGCCAACGAACTCGCCTTCGCTGCGAGCATCGACGAGCGACGTCTTCGCGGCGAGCGCGGCGCGGACGGCTTGGGCGTCGGGTACCAGCTCGGGTTGGAGTTCTGCTCGATACTCGGTTGCAGGGCGCCTCTCGCTTCCACGCGCGAGCGGGGCACCCGTGTCGGCATAGCCGACCAGGCCGCCGTCGAGCACGCTCGCTTGCTCATGCCCTAACACCTTGAGTGTCCAGAACACGCGGGCGGCAGCGGCTAGGTCGCCGGCTCCGCGCCCTGTCGCGACGATGACGACATGGTCGTCATTGCTGACGCCAAGCTCGCTGAGCATGGCTTCGAGCTGCGCGACCGGTGGCAGCATCGATGTCAGCTCAGTCGTGTTGGCACTGGCTTCGGCCCTAGCATTGGACTGAGCAGCCGCCTTGCTGTCTGGCTTCGGCGGCTGCGTGCGCCAACGATCGTAGGGCGCATTCACGGCGCCTGGGATGTGGAAGCGTTGGTAATCCTTCGCTGATTGGATGTCCAGCACGACCAGGTCCGATTGGTCCTGGTTGGCCTTGAGCCATTGGGCGTCAACCAAGGGTGGTGCAGTGGCGAACGCCGGCGCGCTAAGGAGAGTGAGGATGGCGAGAAGCAGGTAGCGGAAGGGTCGGTTCATAGGATCGTGTCGCTGCCAAAGTCAGTGTGATGTGAGCGGCGCTCATAGGTCGCTTAACTGGCGCTGAGGTGCGGTCCTTTCTGTCGCGCTTCAATCTTGGCGCGTGGCGCGTGGCGCGTGGCGAGTGGTTGCTCTGCCTCCCCAAGGTGATTCCGCAGAGCATCCATGGCTGCTGGAGCGGATCAGACGCTGTTCGGTGGGGCTTGGTCGGGCGTGGTGCGCTCAGGTCTGGTGACCGCTGCTTGGAAGCAACTTCCACCTGTGTCGCCAGCTATTGCGCTGACCTGATCGCGCCGACGGGCTAATCTGGATCGAGGCCCAGCGCGCGCAGGCGTTCCGCCAAGCGCTCGGCGCGGAAATGCTCGGCATCAGCCCGGGCGGCCTCCTGCTCAGCCCGTGCAGAGGCCTCCTCCGCGCGCCGCGCCAGCTCCACCGAGGTCAGGAATGGCTGGCCGTTGGGATAGAACAGCAACAGGGTCTCGGGCGTGAGTGCAAAGCGGATCTGTAGGCGCGGGCTGGTCCAACCGCGGATGTGAGACTGTGAGAGCAGCCCTGGATGGACGTCGGGCGCGGACGGCTTGCCGCCTTGACGCGTCCAGATGCCGAGTGAGCGTCGGTCTGGATCGTAGACGTAATACTCCTCAACACCGTAGCGGTCGTAGTAGGCCAGCTTATCAGCCATCTCCTTAGCGCTGTTGGACGGGGAGAGGATCTCGAAGACGACCTGCGGCGCGATGCCGTCTTCTTCCCATTGGCGATAGGAGCCGCGTCGTCCCTTGGGCCGACCGAAGACAACGAACACGTCCGGCGCGATCGGACCGGTCTCGCGACGATCGGGCACCGGATACCAGAGCAGGTCGCCGGCGACGAAGACATCCGGGCGCTCCGCGAACAGGATCTCCAGATTCTCCTTGATCTTGACCAGCCACTTGTACTGCTCGGTGTTGTCGGCCATCGGCTGTCCATCGCTCTCCGGATAGGGATCATCCGGATCGATGTGAGACAAGGGGTTCATCGCACGGCTCCGGCTGCGGTTGACTTAAGCGTGCATCATAGAACA
>NZ_JBUDPI010000083.1:0-12217 GCF_054919635.1 Halochromatium sp.
GAGGCGCACAGCTTCAACGCCGAGCTCACTGAGGTCTCGCCGGGCGATGTGGCCGGCATCAAATCGGCGACGGTGTCGGTCGAGGGCGATCACGCCTTCGGCTGGCTGCGTACCGAGACCGGCGTGCATCGGTTGGTGCGCAAGTCGCCGTTCGACTCGGGCAATCGCCGTCATACCTCGTTCGCGGCGGTGTTCGTCTCACCTGAGATCGACGACTCATTCGAGATCGAGATCAATCCCGCCGACCTGCGCATCGATGTCTATCGCGCATCAGGGGCTGGCGGTCAGCACGTCAACCGGACGGAATCGGCGGTGCGGATCACCCATCTGCCCACCAATACCGTCACCCAGTGTCAGAACGGTCGCTCGCAGCACGCCAACAAGGACCAGGCGATGAAACAGCTCAAGGCCAAGCTCTATGAGCTCGAGATGCAGAAGCGCCGCAGCGAGCAGCAGGCGCTGGAAGAGAGCAAATCCGATATCGGTTGGGGTAGCCAGATCCGCTCCTATGTGCTGGATCAATCCCGGATCAAGGACCTTCGCACCAATGTCGAGACGGGCAACACCCAGGCCGTGCTCGACGGCGGCCTCGATCCCTTTATCGAGGCGAGCCTGAAGAGCGGGCTTTGAGGGATGAGAGATGAGGGATGAAGGATGAAGGTTATGGTGAATTTCACGGTGGTTGGGAGTTGTTGTCCGCCATCAACTGTGATTGGGCTGCTGTGGCTGCCTGTCGAGAGAACCTGTTGAACTATGAACGATTCGCAGCCGAATGACCGCCCGCAGCCGAGCGTGCAGCCCGAGCTAGAACAGGATGAGAACAAGCTCATCGCCCAACGGCGCGAGAAGCTCCATGCCATCCGCGAGCAAGGCACGGCCTTCCCAAACGATTTCCGTCGCAACGTGGTGGCCGGTGAGCTGCGTGCGCACTTCGCCGAGATGGATGGCACCGAGCTCGAGACGCGCAATGTCCGCGCCAAGGTCGCTGGCCGGTTGATGAGCCGCCGGGTGATGGGCAAGGCGAGCTTTGCCCACCTGCAGGACATGAGTGGGCGCATCCAGCTCTTCGTGCAGCGCGATCTGCTCGGGACCGACGACTATGCCTGGTTCAAGAAAGAGCTCGATATCGGCGACATCGTTGGCGTCTCCGGCCAGCTGTTCAAGACCAAGACCGGCGAGCTGTCGGTCAAGGTCGATCAGCTGCGGCTGCTGACCAAGTCGCTGCGGCCCCTGCCGGAGAAGTGGCATGGGCTCGCCGATACCGAGAGCCGCTACCGCCAGCGCTATCTCGACCTGATCATGAATGATACCGCGCGCGAGACCTTCCGCGTGCGCACCCAACTGGTGCAGGCGATCCGCGATTTTCTCAATCAGCGCGACTTCCTCGAGGTCGAGACGCCGATGATGCAGGCGATCCCGGGTGGTGCCGTCGCGCGCCCCTTCGTCACCCATCACAACGCGCTCGACATGCAGCTGTTCCTGCGCATCGCGCCCGAGCTCTATCTAAAGCGGCTGGTCGTCGGCGGCTTCGAGCGCGTCTACGAGATCAACCGCAACTTTCGCAACGAGGGGCTCTCGACGCGCCACAACCCTGAGTTCACGATGCTCGAGCTCTATCAGGCCTATGCCGATTACCGTGACCTGATGGACCTGACCGAGATCCTGCTGCGCGAGCTCGCCGAGCGTGTGCTCGGTACCAGCCAGATCCAGTATCAGGGCGAGACCTATGATCTTTCACAGCCGTTCCAGCGCCTCACCGTGCGCGAGTCGATCCTGCAGTTCAATCCGGACTTGAGCGCAGAGGATCTCGACTCGCTCGAGCGCGCGCGCGCGGTTGCCGAGCGCCTCGGCATCCATCTCAAGGACAGCTATGGCCTGGGCAAGGTCCAGATCGAGATCTTCGAGAAGACCGTCGAAGCAAGGCTGATGCAGCCCACCTTCATCACTGCCTATCCGACCGAGGTCTCGCCGCTTGCTCGACAGAGCGATGCTGATCCGTTCGTGACCGATCGCTTCGAATTCTTCGTCGGTGGCCGCGAGATCGCCAATGGCTTCTCGGAGCTCAATGATCCTGAGGACCAGGCCGAGCGCTTCCGCAGGCAGGTTGCCGATAAGGAGGCAGGCGATCTCGAGGCCATGCACTTCGATGCCGACTATATCTGCGCGCTTGAGCACGGCATGCCGCCCACAGCTGGGGAGGGCATCGGCATCGACCGCCTGGTGATGCTGTTTACCGACGCACCCTCGATCCGCGACGTGCTGCTGTTCCCACACATGCGTCCCCAGGCGTGAGACGTTCATCATGAGCGGCACCAGATTTGACCTTGAATTCGCCGGGGAGCTGGCAGCGGGTGCCGACCCCACAAAAGCGCGCTCGCGGGTCAAGGAGCTGTTTAAGCTCTCGGATGAGGCCGTCGCCCAGCTCTTCAGTGGCGCTCCCATCACCGTCAAACGGGGTGTTGATAGCGCGCTTGCGGCCCGCCTTCATGCCGCCTTTGCAGAAGCCGGCGCCTTGGTCCGCATCATTCCCGCCGGCACCGATGCCGCCGATGGAGGACCAATGTCAACGCAGGGTGCGAAGACGGAAGGCGGCGTGACCCTGCCGTCGTTGGAGCCGTTTGGCGTTACCAAGCCCAAGCACAAGCATCCGATCCTGCATGCGCTCTTCCATTACTTCGAGCGCAGTCTCGCCTTCGTGCTGCTGTTGTTGATCGCGGCCGTCTCGGTCATTGCGCTGATCGAGCTCTGCTTCATCCTCTACCAGGATCTGGTCAGCGCTGAAGGCTTCCTGCTCGGCCTCAACGAGCTCTTTGAGGTCTTCGGCATGTTCCTGATCGTGCTGATCGCGGTCGAACTCATGGCTAGCATCTATATGTACATGGTCGATAAATCCGTGCATGTCGAGATGATGCTGCTGATCGCGATCACCGCGCTCGCGCGCAAGGTCGTCGTGCTCGACCTCGAGGGTAAGGGTGATCCGGCGATGTATATGATCGGCATGGCGGCGTTACTCGCGACGCTGATCGGTGGCTACTATCTGGTCAAACGCCTCGACAAGTCTGTGTATCGGCTCAAGTCTGACTAGCCATGTTGTTGCCCATGGTCGCCCTCGGTTGTGGCCATTGAAGCACTCGCCCACGGGGGCCGAGATGAAACCACCTAGCCCGCCCCTGCGCCTGGATCGCTCCATGCTCGGGGCCGTGCTGATGACCGGCGCGCTGGTGATCGCACTCTTGCTGGCGCTGTGGCTGTTCTGGAACTATGAGCTGATCTTGGACTGGAAGCGCGAGGCCAATCCGCTTGCATTCTTTTTGCTGATGGCCGTGCTACCGGCCCTCGGCTTCCCGATCACGCCGCTGTTCGTCCTCTCAGGCGCCATGTTTGGCAGCGCACTCGGCCTAGTGGGCTCGCTCCTGGCGGTGGCGGGGAACCTACTGCTTTGCCACTGGATCGCTCATAGCGGACTGCGACCCTATCTGGAGCGCTTGCTGGCGCGCACGCGCTACCGCTTACCCTCGTTCGATGGCCATCAGCGCAGCGCCTTGCAGTTCACGCTCTTGCTGCGGATCACGCCCGGCGTGCCGCTGTTCATCAAGAACTACCTGCTTGGCTTTTCCGACATCCCGTTGAAGCTCCACTTCGCGGTTTCGATGCTATTGACTGGGGTCTATGGTGCCGGTTTCGTGCTGCTCGGTGACTCGATGCTCAAGCACAATCTTGTCGAAGCGCTCATTGGGGCGGTCATCCTTCTCGTGATCTCGCTCGCGGTGCTGTTGCTGAGGCGCTGGCTGCGGGCGACTGCCGCAACCTCGACCCGGTCGCGTGACTAAGCGCTTGTCGGCGAGTACCTTGAACACCTTAGACGATTGCCGGAAAAGCTCGTAGCGAATTGCGCAGGATGTCATCCTGGTCGTCAAGCGCACAGCCCCTGACGACCGATTTGTGTGTCCGTTCGATTCCTCTGGCCAAGCCTGCATTGACTGGGCAGTACTGCTAAGTCGCAGCGCAGTGCAGCGGGGCTCGCCTGGGCCGTTGTTGCAGGCGCATGAAGTCGCGCTGCAGTCCCTCGAGCCGGCCAATCAGGCGCTCCCGCTGGACCTTGCTCAGGGTCGGCTGCAGGCGCAAGAGCAGGTCGGCGAAGGCGGTGCGCAGCGCGGGTTGGGCCTCGGCCAATGGGCTTGGTAGGTCCTGGAAGTCGACCAGCCACTGGGTCAGGAATGACTCGATATGGGCTGCTGAAGCCTCAGATCGAAGGAGGGCGATCAGCGCCTCACGCTTGGCGTGACGATAGGCGTACCAGGTCGGGGCGGTGTCCGGGATGCGTCGAGTGACGTCGCGCACCAGCCCGCGCTGCTCGGAGCTGAGATCACCGACCCACCAGCGCAGGTTATCGACATAGCGCTCGGTCCGTTTGCGTGCGCGACGGGCAGCATCCTCGGCATTGGCCTCAGCGGCGTCCTCTTCGTGCTCCTCGGCGAAGGTCTTGGCCAGCGCGTCAATCTGCTCCGGGCTCAGGTCGGCGAGCAGCGGGGCAGCCGTCGCCGCGGCGAGGCGGAAATGGCGCCGGTAGAGGGTCTCGAACTGATCGAGCAGGCAATCGATGTTAGAGGGCGTGAAGCCCGCACGAGCATCCAGTGCGGCCTGCTTGAAAAAGGACGCCAGATAGGGCAGCTCATCGGCGCGATGGCGCTCGAGCGCTGCCTCGAGCAGCGGCGCCCAGTCGCGCATTTGGGCGCCGTCGAGTCCCAGATAATCGTCCGCATAGCGCTCGATGAAGAAATCGGCGCTGTTGTAGGCCAGCTGCACGCTCGAGCAGCCGGTGATGAGTAATGTGAGGAGGCTGGCGACGATAAGGGTGCGCATCGGGCGGAACGGCTGGTGGTTGTTAAGGAGTGGGCGAAACGGGTTAGGTAGTGTGGGTCGGCTGGCCTGGGTTAGCTGGCCGGGGTTAGGTGGCCTGTCCAGCGCCATGACGAGTTTGACGTTGATCTGGTCGGATAGGACGCAACCTTGATGGACATCTAAGCCCAGCTTCCACTAATTGACCATGACCGAGCTACAAACGTTCTTCGATGGCGGCTGTCCGCTCTGCAGCCGTGAGATCGCCTATTATCGCAAGATCGATCGAGACCATCGTATCCAGTGGATCGATATCACCCAAGAGGCCGACGCCCTCGCGAAAGCCGGCCTCGATCTGCCCTCTGCGATGCGCAGATTGCATGTGCGAGACTCCGAAGGTCGCGTGCTCAGCGGCGTTGAGGCCTTTATCGCAATCTGGCAGCGACTGCCGCGCTGGCATCTGCTCGCCAAGCTGGTGACCGGACTGCGACTGACGCGACCGCTCGAATGGGGCTACCGGCACTTCGCCGAACGACGCTTTCAACGCCGCTGTGCCGAAGGCGCTTGCGCGCTCGACTGATCTGGGGCCAGCCTGCCTTCTGATCTGCTGTCGACTTCCTAGCCAGCCTGGCTCGCTGGCCTCGCCGGCGACATAGGCTGATGCAAACAGCTAGACTAGGGCGCCTTCCCGTCCCGCTGATCCCTGGAGCTTGCCTTGTCGTCGGAGCCCCGTTTCGTCCATCTGCATCTGCATTCTGAGTACTCGCTCATTGATGGCCTGGTGCGGATCAAGCCCCTGGCAAAGGCGGTCGTGACGGCCGACATGCCCGCGGTTGCGGTGACTGATCACACCAACCTCTTCTGCCTGGTGCGTTTCTATAAGGCTGCGCTGGCTGCTGGTATCAAGCCGATCGTCGGCAGCGAGCTGGCGGTCCGCAATCCGGTCGATCCGAGCAAGCCCCACCGCTTGACCCTCTTGGTGCATGAGGAGCGCGGCTACACGGCACTGACGCAACTGATCTCGCGTGCCTACACCGAGGGGCAGCAGGATGGTATCGCGCAGGTCGAGCGCGCCTGGGTGCTCGAGGCCGCTGACGGGCTGATCGCGCTCTCGGGTGGTCCAGGCGGTGATGTGCAGCGCGCGCTGCTGAGCGGTTACCAGGATGAGGCCAGGCACCTACTCGACGATTGGCTGACGGCCTTTGGCGATCGCTACTACCTCGAGCTGATCCGTACCGGACGCGAGGACGAGGAGCGCTGCGTTGAGCTGAGTGTCGACCTGGCGCTCGAGAAGGGGGCGCCGGTGGTGGCGACCAACGATGTCGCCTTCCTCGCCGCTGAGGATTTCGATGCCCACGAGGTGCGGGTCTGCATCAACAGTGGCCACACCCTGGATGATCCGCGTCGCCCACGGCGTCATAGCCCGCAGCAGTACCTCCGCACCCCAGAGGAGATGGCTGAGCTGTTCGCGGATATCCCTGAGGCGCTCGAGAACAGCGTCGAGATCGCCAAGCGCTGCAACCTGGATCTTCGCTTGGGCGAGACCTTTCTGCCAGACTCCCCGGTGCCAGAGGGTCGCAGCATTGACGAGCATCTTGCGCTCGAGTCACGCGCCGGGCTCGAGTGGAGACTGGATCGGACCTTCGATCGCAATGCGCCCGAGTTTGCCGAGCAGCGTCGCGTCTACGACGAGCGATTACAGCGCGAGCTCGACGTGATCTGCCAGATGGGCTTCCCAGGCTACTTCCTGATCGTCGCCGATTTCATCCGCTGGGCCAAGGACAACGGCATTCCGGTTGGTCCTGGGCGTGGCTCAGGCGCCGGCTCATTGGTGGCTTATGCGCTGAAAATCACCGATCTCGATCCGATTGAGCATGATCTGCTGTTCGAGCGCTTTCTCAATCCCGAGCGCGTCTCGATGCCCGACTTTGACGTCGACTTCTGCATGGACCGCCGCGATGAGGTCATCGACTATGTCGCCGGCAAGTACGGCCGTGAGGCGGTCTCGCAGATCATCACCTTCGGCACCATGGCGGCGAAGGCGGTGGTCCGCGATGTCGGGCGTGTGCTCGGCCATCCGTACGGCTTCGTCGACAAGATCGCCAAGATGGTGCCGTTCGAGCTAAAGATGACGCTCGATAAGGCGCTCGAGGAAAGCCCAGACCTGGCCGCTGCTTACAAGGACGACGAGGCGGTCACCGCCATCATCGACATGGCGCGCAAGCTCGAGGGCATCGCGCGCAACGCCGGCAAGCATGCCGGGGGCGTGGTGATTGCACCGACTAAGCTGACCGATTTCGCGCCACTCTACTGCGAGCCCGGCGGCGATAATCTGGTCACCCAGTACGACAAGGACGACGTCGAGCAGGCAGGCCTCGTCAAGTTCGACTTCCTCGGTCTACGCACCTTGACCATCATCGATTGGACATTGAAGACCATCAACGCCGAGCGTCAGGCCAAGGGCGAGGCGCCGTTGGACATCAATCTGATCGATCCGCACGACGAACGGGCCTTCGCGCTGCTCAAATCCTGTCAGACGACGGCGGTATTCCAGCTCGAATCGCGTGGCATGAAGGAACTGATCCGCAAGCTGCAGCCCGACAGCTTCGAGGATATGACCGCGCTGGTGGCTCTGTTCCGGCCCGGCCCGCTGCAGTCCGGTATGGTCGACGATTTTTGCGATCGCAAGCACGGCCGCGCTGATGTCGCCTATCCGCATCCAGACCTGGAGCCGATCCTCAAGCCCACCTACGGCGTCATCCTCTATCAGGAACAGGTGATGCAGATCGCGCAGGTGCTCGCTGGCTACAGCCTGGGTGGAGCGGATCTGCTGCGTCGGGCGATGGGCAAGAAGAAGCTCGAGGAGATGGAGAAGCAGCGCGCGATCTTCGAGCAAGGCGCCGCCGAGCGCGGTGTCGACCCCAAGGTCGCGACCTACATCTTTGATCTGATGGAGAAGTTTGCCGGTTACGGCTTCAATAAGAGTCATTCCGCTGCTTACGCGCTGGTTTCTTACCAAACCCTGTGGCTTAAGGCGCACTATCCGGCCGCCTTCATGGCTGCGGTGCTCTCGGCCGATATGGACAACACCGATAAGGTGGTCACGCTGATCGACGAGTGCCGCAGCATGCTGCTCAAGGTCGAGCCGCCGAAGATTAACCGCTCCGAGCTGAGGTTCACGATCGATGGGGACGAAGCGGTGGTCTATGGGCTAGGTGCGATCAAAGGGGTCGGCGAATCGGCGATCGCGTCTATGCTGGCGATGCGCCAGCAAGACGGTCCATTTGAGGATCTCTGGGCCTTTTGCCGCCGCATCGATCTGCAGAAGACCAATAAGCGCGTGCTCGAGGCCTTGATCCGTGCTGGTGCCCTGGACGAGCTCGGCGAGAACCGCGCGACGCTGATGAACCGATTGCCGGTAGCGCTCAAGCTTGCCGAGCAACATCATGCGCAACAAGCGGCGGGCCAAGGCGATCTATTTGGTGCCCTAGATGCGACGCCAAGCACGACCGCGGTCGTGGCTCCGGACCCTCAGATTGCCGCCCAGTCCTGGCCAGACTGGGATGAAGACGAGCGCTTGCTCGGTGAGAAAGAGACGCTCGGGCTCTACCTGACCGGTCATCCTATCAACCGCTACGAAGGCGAGCTGAACGCCATGGTCTCGCAGCGTATCGGCCGACTGCTGGAGGCGGCTCAGGGGCTCGGGGCAGGCGCCGGACCGCGGGGGCAGGATCGCGAGCAGCGAACCCTCGTCGGTTTGATCATGGCGATCCGTGCGAACAAGACCGCGCGGGGTCGAATGGCGACGGTGACGCTGGATGATCGCACCGGCCGCATCGAGGCGACTATTTTCCCAGAGCTGTTCGAGCAGGTGCGGCATCTTCTGGTGCCCGATGCGATCATTGCGGTCACGGGAGCCCTACGCCCGGACCATTTCACCAGTGGTTGGACCATTACTGCGACTGAGGTGCGCACGCTTGCTGAGGCACGAACCCAGCTGGCCGACCATCTGCTGCTGCGGCTGGACCTGAGCGAGCCGGCCGAGCACGCGCGGGGCGTGGACGTGGTGCAGGCCCTGGCGGCGGCGCTCGAGCCCGACCGGCTCGAGATCGGCTTGCCGATGTTGCTCGAGTATCGCCGTCCCGGCGCGGCGGTGACCATGCGTCTTGGCGCGAGCTGGAGGGTGGAGGCAAGCGATGCCCTGCTGAAGCGACTGCGACAACTGCTGGGTGCCGAGACCGCGGTCGAGGTGATCTATCAGCGGACGCTGACTCGGCGCAACGCAGCAGCAGCCCCGCGGTTGCCATCCGCTGGAACAGCGGCCGCGGCCTAGTTGGCCAACGAGCTTGGCCAACGAGCTTGGCCGAAGAGCATGGCCAACGATGCGCGAGCCGAATCGTCCTGCAAATGGCCAACAACGGCGCTCGATTGATGGACGAGACGCGCCTCAGGCCCAATATTCGCTGCTGTCCATGTGCTTGCGCCTTGAACCCCGGCGCAGATTCAGGCAGTCTTCACACGGTTTTGGCCTGTCCCCTGTACAGCGCGAACTTGCCCGAAGAGGAAGATTTCAGTGAGTGAGAATAAATCCGGTCTCGGTTCCATGCTGGAGACCCTGAACATCAAAGACATCGGCACGCTGTCGGTCAAAGCCGTTGCTGCGTTAGTGGTTATTGGCACCGCCTACGTGGTCTTTGGCGGTGGCGACGGCGACGGCCAACTGCCTCCCTCGACAGTTGCCTCCAACCTCGCCCCAGTCGGTAAGGTTGCCGTCAAGAAGCCGGAGCCACCACCGGCACCGGCAGAGCCAGCCGAAGCGGCTGCAGAGCAGGCCCCAGCCACTGCTCCAGCGACCGAGGCTCCAGCTGAAGCGGGCGCGACCACCGCTGCTGAGCCGACTGAGCCAGAGGCGGCAGAGCCGGCCACGGCGGAAGCAAGCGAGCCTGAGCCGGCGGCTGAAGCTGAGACGGCCGCCGCAGAAGCCCCGGCCGAGGCACCGGTAGCGGAAGAGGCACCGGCCGAGGCGGCAGATGAGACGGCTGCTGCAAAGACAGCTGAAACGGCTGCAGCGCCGGCAGCGGATGCGGAGCCTGCCGAGACCACCGCAGCTACCGATCAGCCTGCAGCCGAGCAGCCAGCGGCCGAGCAGACACCGGCGCCAGAGACGACTGCCGAGCCTGCCAAAGCCCCGTCTGAAGAGGCGCCAGCTGAGGAGGCGGCCGCCGCCCCGACCGAGGAAGCTGCAGTCAGCGAGGCCGAGGCACCGACCGCCCCTGCAACAGAGACCGAGGCGCCCCCCGCAGAGCCAGAGACCGCAGAGCCAGAGACCGCTGCTGCGGACGGAGCTGAGGCCGAGCCAACCGCGCCTGCAGAGCCTACCGCTCCTGCAGAAGAGGCTGTCCCGGCCGCAGAGCCAACGACAGCCGAAACGGCTCCTGCTGAGCCTGCGGCTGAAGCGGAGGAGGAAGCGAGTGCCCCTGCAGAAGAGCGCCCGATGCCTGTCGCCAAGCTACCGCCGGAGCCAGCGCCTGGCACCTTCACGCCGCCTGTCGAGCCACGCAAGTTCATGCCGAGTCGCCCGATCCCGCACTGGGCTCCGCAGTTTGCGCCGTTGCCACCGCGCGCGGTGCCGAGTCAGCGATAAGGTCTGACTGCCGGCTCGACGCCTTCCGGGTCGGCATCACCATCGCCTAGAACGCCGCGCTCCTGGGCCCAGGAGTGCGGCGTTTGATCGTTTGAGGTATCGCTCAAGGAAAGTGCCGATAAAGGTCCAACGGTCTTGCCGGCCGCGGTTGCGGGCTCTTAGTCGCTGACCACCTTCTGCGTCCCGATGATCGTCTTGCACTGGTGCTCAAATTGGGAAGACGTTGGGGGACAGCTTCTTAGGTCGCAACAACGCGGCGATAGTAGCGAGCGCGATAGAGCAAACGCTGCTGATCAGGATGGTCTGCAAAGCGGCTGCGGCTGTGTAGCACATTGTTGCAAATGACGCCCCATCCAGGCTCGAGACGGGTCTCGAACCGCGGTAGCTGCGGGTCATCGAGCAGGCCACGTAGGGCCTCGACTGCGGCCTCGGTCTGAGGGTCCTTCCGCCACTGGATATTGCGACGTCGGTCCGTGTAGCGCAGGGCCAGATGGCCGGTCTCGCCGCGACGGAAGACGGGGCCAATACTGGGCGGCCTGATCTCGATGCCGTCGACGACGTTCGCTGGAATCGTCATCACCTCTGGATGGACGAGGGCGCTGATATGGGCGGGGTCCTGCTCGCGCAGGCCGATGTAGAGCATCTCTGGATCGATGAGCCCATTGCTGCCACCTGCAGCAGCCGGACGCACGCAATGCAGGATGAAGGCATTGATCTGCCGCTCCCGACTGTTGTAATAGCCATCGGTGTGCCAGGCAATGGGCCGGTCCGTATAGGGGATGTAGCCGCGATGCAGCGCATCGGATTGCACACTGAGCGCGGAGATGGCGTCCTCATCGGCCCCTGGATTGTGATCCAGCTGGCCCAGCCCGAGCTGTTCGCCGAGCCGTCGCGGGATCAGCTTATCGGCCTCGCTCCCTAGGGCCGTGACATAGATCGCCATGTTGGCACGTCGACAGCGATCGATGATGGCCTCGCGCTCGGCATCGCTCAGATCGCGTGGGTCGCGGACCTCGACAACCAGCTCCTCGAGCCGCTGCGGTGATTGCGCGAGCTTCTGGTCGCGCCAACGTGCGTAGT
Organism: Halochromatium sp.; assembly: GCF_054919635.1. Taxonomy (NCBI): domain Bacteria; kingdom Pseudomonadati; phylum Pseudomonadota; class Gammaproteobacteria; order Chromatiales; family Chromatiaceae; genus Halochromatium; species Halochromatium sp. The sequence goes on from NZ_JBUDPI010000083.1 coordinate 11,564, forward strand.
CGTCGGGTCGGTCGAGGCTGAGAAGGGTGTCGAGAGCGGTCATGGCGGTACGGCGAAAGGAAATAACAGACGAAACCTCTATACTCTGGGCAGGAGCAGGCTATCTACAGGTGCAGCGCGATGTCGAGCAACGGTTACACACATATCCTGGTGGGCGTGGACTTTGCGCCGGAGTCAGAGCCCGTGCTCGAACGTGCGCTGATGATGCGAGATCGCTTCCATGCGCGGCTCTCGTTGGTCAACGTGGTCGATTACGTCGCCCCCGCAACGGAATACGCGGGTGGTGCCTTTGTCGCCGAGCCGATCCTACCGGATGACGGTCGTCTCGAGCGGGAGCTGCTTGACCTGGCCCAGAAAGAGATCGACGCGCTCGGCGAGCGCCTCTCCGTGCAGGCCCAAGACCGGATCATCGAGGCCGGCCCCGCGGCTCGCGGTATCCAGCATGTCGCCCGCGACATTGGCGCCGATCTGATCATCGTTGGCGTGCACGAGCGCAATTGGCTCGGGCGCCTACTGGGCTCGACGCCGCAGTCGCTGCTCAAGCATGAGGTCTGCGACGTGCTTGCCGTCCGGCTGGACGGCGAGGAGGCCGAGTAGCCGCCAGCAGCAGTGCGGCTGTACTGTCGCATCAGAGCCGCTGAGCCGCTGAGCCGC
>NZ_JBUDPI010000084.1:0-12132 GCF_054919635.1 Halochromatium sp.
ACTATGGCACCTTCACGCCGATCCAAGTCGCCGCGATTCATGCGCTGGAGTCGCCACAGGATTGTGTGGCTGAGATCCGTGATATGTACCAGAGCCGTCGCGATTGCCTCTGCGATGGCTTGAATGAGGCGGGCTGGGCGGTCGAGCGTCCGAAGGCGACGATGTTCGTTTGGGCGCAGATCCCAGAGGCCTACCGCGAGATGGGATCGCTCGAGTTCTCGAAGAAGCTGCTTCGCGATGCCAAGGTTGCGGTCTCGCCGGGCGTGGGCTTTGGCGATTACGGCGATGATCATGTGCGCTTCAGCCTGATCGAGAATGAGCATCGCACCCGCCAAGCGGTGCGTGGCATCAAGCAGATGTTCCGCGAGGACGCGCGCGCTGGCTAGTCTGAGACCAACCGCCGCAGCGCCGGCCTGGCGCCTGCTGCTTGGGGACGCCGTGATCCCGATCCATGGGGGCTTGACGATCGCCATCCGGGCGATCGACACCCCAAGCAGCAGGCCCAAGGCCGGCGCTGCTCAACAGATGCGCCTATGATGCGCGGCCTTAATACCCTGAGCAGCTTGCCGTGAGCAGCGTTTAGAACTGAGGAGAACCTATGGAGCCGGTCAAGATTGGTTTGCTGGGCTTGGGCACCGTTGGCGGTGGCAGTGTCACTGTGCTGACGCGCAATGCCGATGAGATCGCGCGCCGAGCTGGCCGTGCCATTCAGATCACGCATGCCGCTGCACGCCAGTATGATCCCGAGCGGATCGACGGCTTAGGGCAGATCGGGCGCATCAATGATGATGCCTTTGCTGTGGTCGATGACCCTGAGATCGACATCGTCATCGAGCTGATCGGTGGCTATTCGCCGGCTCGCGAGCTGGTGCTGAAGGCGATCGAGAACGGCAAGCACGTGGTCACCGCCAACAAGGCGTTGATCGCCCTGCATGGCAACGAGATCTTTGCTGCGGCCCAGGCTAAGGGTGTGATGGTCGCGTTCGAGGCGGCCGTCGCGGGTGGTATTCCGATCATCAAGGCAGTGCGCGAGGGCCTCGCCGCGAACCGGATCGCATGGATCGCTGGCATCATCAATGGCACCGGCAACTTCATCCTCACCGAGATGCGCGACAAGGGTCGAGACTTCGCCGATGTGCTCGCCGAGGCGCAGCGGCTCGGCTATGCGGAAGCGGACCCGACCTTCGACGTCGAAGGTATCGACGCGGCGCATAAGCTGACGATCCTCGGCTCGCTCGCCTTCGGCATCCCGCTGCAGTTCGATAAGACCTTTACCGAAGGGATCTCGCAGATCGAGCCACAGGATGTCGCCTTTGCCGCGGAGCTTGGCTACCGCATCAAGCATCTGGGGATTACCCGGCGCACCGCCGCCGGTATCGAGATGCGGGTGCATCCAACGCTGATCCCACATCGGCGGCTGATCGCCAATGTCGATGGTGTGATGAACGCGGTGCTGGTCAAAGGTGATGCCGTGGGGCCAACACTCTATTACGGTGCTGGTGCCGGCGCATTGCCGACCGCCTCGGCCGTGGTGGCGGATGTGGTCGCCCTGGTGCGCGCGCTGACGACCGATCCGACCAACCGTGTCCCGCACCTGGCCTTCCAGCCAGATGAGCTGACCGATACCCCGGTGCTGCCAATCGACGCCGTCGAGACCGCGTATTACCTGCGCATCACTGCGCTGGATCGACCCGGGGTGATGGCCAGTATCGCCGGCATCTTGAGTGAGGAGGGCATCAGCATCGAGGCGATCAAGCAGAAGGAGCCGGCTGAAGGCGAGACCACGGTGCCGCTCATCCTGCTCACCCACCGGATCGAAGAGGCCGCGATGAATCGTGCCATCGCCCGTATCGAGGCCTTCGATGGGATCTCGGGCAAGGTGGTGCGCATTCGGATGGAAGGGCTCGAGGGCTGAGTCCGGGGGGCTGCTGACTCGATTGTCGAATCACGCTTGGTCGATCGGTATCGCAGCCCAACATAGCCGATACGACATAGAACAGGACCAACCTGGTCCACCGACAAGCGAGCAGTAAGACAATGCAAACCGAAGCAGTCGCCCAACTGATCCGCTCGGGGCTTCCCGGAGCCGAGGTCGAGGTCACCGGTGACGGGAGTCACTTCGAAGCGGTCGTAGTCAGTGATGCCTTTGCCGGTCTCACGCCGATCAAGAAGCAGCGCTTGGTGATGGATACCGTCAAGGCGCAGATCGCCTCTGGCGAGCTTCATGCGCTATCGATCAAGACGCTGACACCAGAGCAGCGATCGGCCTGAGCCGCGTGCGCTCTCGCCTCGATCCGATCAGGATCGGTGGCGAGCTCCGGCTCAGTGCGGGTTCGTTAAGGGAGCCGCGAGGCGCATGGCTCCAGGGTTGGTCTGAAGATCGCCCTCGGCTTTAGTCCCATCATTGGCTTCCTGTTTGGAAATATGGGTCTCCTCGATCTGCGTCGCATTCAGGGCGCTGGTCGGCGCGAAGTGGCAGCTGAAGCTGGCACCCTGACCCGGCTCGCTGGCCACCGCTAAGCGTGCGTCGTGTCGGCCCAGCACATGCTTCACAATCGCGAGACCGAGCCCGGTGCCACCGGATTCGCGTGAGCGCGCCTTGTCGACCCGATAGAAGCGTTCGGTCAGACGGGGAATATGCTGGGGGGCGATGCCAGCGCCGTCGTCGGTCACGCGAAATACTGGGCCATCTGGCGTTTGCGACCAGCTCAGCTGAATCTGGCTGCCAGGCGGCGTGTGCTTGACGGCATTGAAGAGGATGTTGGAAAACGCGCTGCGCAGCTCCGTATCCTTGCCCAGCAGCATCAAGTCGCTATCGATGTCGATCTCGAACCGGTGCCGACCGCTGCTAAGCGCATAGGCGTCGGCGACGATCTGCTCGAGCTCGCAGGGGACGTCGACCTGATCGACATCGGTTGCCGCCTCCTCCATCTCCAGACGCGATAGGGTCAGCAGATCCTCGATGATGCTGCGCATGCGCTCAGCTTGATTTTGCATCAGGTTGAGTGGCCGTCGGTGGCCGGCCGGCGTTTGCGCTGAATCTGCCAGCGTTTCCAAGAAGCCGGTAATCACGGTCAGGGGAGTGCGCAGCTCATGCGAGGCATTGGCGACGAAGTCCCGCCTGATCAGATTGAGATGGAAGACCTTAGTAATGTCGCGCCCGACGACCAAACGCTGTTTCTTGCGCTCGCCAAAGGGTGCGACGCGGACGCTGAGCATGATCGAGCGGTTGTGCGCCGGCGCCATCTCCAGTGGGCGGGCGTATTCGCCGGCGAGGATATAGTTGGCGAGCTCGGGGTGCTCGAAGACCTCGGACAAGGGCTTGCCGTCGTCGCGTGGCCAGTGCAGGTTCATCAGCACCTGCGCGGCTGGGTTGGCCCATTCGATGCGGCGATTCTTGTCGAGCACCACCAAGGCATCTGGCACCGAGTTGGCGGCTTCACGAAAGCGGCGGAAGAAGCGAAGCTGTCGTTTGCGTCCCTTACGGCCGCGTTGTTGATACTGGCCGATGGCGCGATAGAGGTCGCCCCAGATGCCGCCAGGGAAAGGTGGTACCAGGCGATGTTGGCGACGGATCAGGCGCGCGAGCCGAAACAGATTCCAGGCGTGGCGGACGAACAGCGGGCAGAGGGCGATCAGCAGTGCTTGTGCCGGTTCGAGCCCGAATCCGATGAGCAGGCCGGCACCGAGTCCGCTGATGACGAGGAGTGCAAGCTCATAGGCGGCTGCGCTTCTCATCATTTGTCCGAAAAGCGGTAACCGACACCCCGCACGGTTTGCAGCAGGTGGTCGTGACCGGTCTTCTCGAGCGCCTTGCGCAGGCGACGCACATGCACATCGACCGTGCGCTCCTCGACGTAGACCTGATCGCCCCAGACCTGATCGAGCAGTTGCGAGCGATGAAAGGCCCGGTCGGCGTGTGTCATGAAGAAGTGCAACAGACGATACTCGGTGGGCGCGATATCGATCGCGATCCCGTTCGCGCTGACCCGATGGCTGATATTGTCGATCGTCAGGCCGCCGATCTCGGTCTGATCGCGGATCTCGTCTGGCTTGCTGCGCCGCAACACAGCGTTGACCCGGGCAACCATCTCGCGCGGCGAGAATGGCTTGGTGATGTAGTCATCGGCGCCGGTGTCGAGTCCCTTGACGCGATCCTCTTCCTCGCCTCGGGCACTGACCATGATGATCGGAATGCTCCGCGTCTTTGGACTCTGTTTGAGCTGTGCGGCAAGCTCGAGTCCGGAGCGCCCGGGGAGCATCCAATCGAGCAGCACCAGGTCGGGCTCATCGCTAAGCAGCTTGCGCGCCTCGTCGGCATGGCCGGCTTCAAGCACTTGGTAGCCGCCTTCCTCGAGCGCAAAGCGCATCACCTCGCGGATGTCAGGCTCGTCGTCGACGATCATCACTATGGGCATTAGCAGGGTCCCGCGGCGTTCACTCTGATCGATGCGGCGCATTCTATGTCGACCGGATGACAATAGCGTTACCACGGCCGTGGCGAGTAACACCGTCAGCGATCTGGATCGAAATCGATCCCTTGTGTCTCGAGCCAGGCGCGGAAACGAGCCGTTTTTGCTGCAAGTGAGCAGGTCGGCGGCCATTGATCGAGCCAGCGGTTATAGGCCTCGAGCAATGCGGTCTGCTCATCAGGGCAGAGCGTCTCCCATCGACGTCGAGTCGTGCCGGTGTTGACTGGTTCGCTGCTCATGGTGAAGTCCATTGGGGGTGATGTCTACTGGGGGTGATGTCCACTGGTAGGTTGTCCGCTGGTGGGATGTCGGTCGTGCTTTGGCTACCGATTTCTTATCAGCGATGACTTTCGTCCTTTGCGTCGAGCGCTGGGCTGGTACTATTCTGTAGGCTTGGATGTCCTGCCTCTAGGTTCAGATATTGAGCGCTGACGAACCGGCCGATGATGCGGCTGACCTGTCCCGACGTTCCGTCTTTCAAGGCAAGATCATCGATGTCGAGGTCGAGCCTGTGCGCTTGCCGAACGGCCGTTGCATCGATCTTGAGATCGTTCGTCACCCGGGCGGGGCGGCGGCCGTTGCGATCGACGATCGCCGTCGAGTCTGCCTCCTGCGCCAGTATCGCCACGTCGCTGGCGGGTGGCTCTGGGAGCTCCCCGCGGGCAAGCTTGATCCGGGCGAAGGGCCCGCTGCAACCGCCGAGCGCGAGCTTGCGGAAGAGGCTGGCTTGGTCGCTGCAACCTGGGATTCGCTCGGCCGCTTGCATAGCTCTCCAGGCGTTTTCGCCGAGGTCATCTATCTCTTCCTAGCCCGTGGCTTGAGCGAGGTCGATCTCGGGCATGGCGCAGATGAGGTGATCGAGGTGCATTGGATCGCGCTGGATCAGGTGCTCGATTGGTGTCTCAACGGCACCATCACCGATGCCAAGACCCTGGTGGGGCTCTATCGGGCCGCTGCCTTTCTGCGGCAGGGAAGCGAGCTTGCTCTGGACGGGCCGGTCGTCGCGATGGCTGAGTAAGCGCCAGCGAGAATGCCTGCCGGCGGCCGATATCACCATGGCCGCTCAGTGCCGTGCAGGCAGGTGCTGGTTGTAGCGCTCCATCAGATAGCAGAGGCAATCTTGGCGAATCACGGCGGCATCGGCGGTGAGCATCGAGGGCGTGGCTGCCTCGCGCAGCTTAAGCTCGCCCTCTTCGATAACGAAGAACCGATCGGTAACGATGCGCCCATGCTCGTCGCGCACCTCGACCTGTCCACCAGCGCGAGCCCGAGCAAAGGGGGTTCCAGGCGGTAGCTCACGAAAGTTGAATCGCTCGAGCTCGGGCGAGAGGACCAGCTGGGCATCGAGTGGAGGAAACCCAAAGCCGACCTGCTCTGGGATCGTCACTCGGGCGACGGTGTGAAAGAGGTCGATGTCCTGCTCCGGCAAGGCATGCTCGGACAGCTCCGACAGGTGCAGACAGGCGTCGATGAATTCTCGAGCGTGCTCGATACCATGACGGTCTCCTACCCGTCCGCATTCAAGCGTCACCGCCGGGCAAAGCTGTGCCATGGCCTGCGACTGCACGCCCGTTGGCCGAACGAAATAGACCACCGTCCGGGAGAACAGCCTGGCGAGGTGCAAGAAGCGATTGTCGATGCGATTGACGCAGGCGTAGTGTGGGTTGGTGCCGGTGTTGTTGTGCAGGTCGATGCTGGCGAAGACCCCGCGCTGCGCCATACGATCGACCACCTCGGCCATCAGCTGTAGGGTTGGAGACGCCGAGGCTTCGGTTCCAGGCCAGACCCGGTTGAAATCTGGCTGGTCGGGCAGATGACGTGCGTTCGCAGCGGCAGCTTGGACGTTGCCGATGAAGAGGCTCAGTGCGCGCGGCAGACGCAGCGCGCCGTGGCGCTCGAGGCGCTGGCTGAGTAACAGACGCGCCGCATCCCAACCCACTGGCTCGTTGCCGTGGATGAGCACGGACAGGAAGAGGGCTGGCTTACGCTCGCCATCCAGATGGATCAGCGTTGGGCCATCGAGCCGGGAGATCAGCTCGGTGCTATTGAGCTGCAGCAGCCCGTCAGGGAGCTGGTCGAGCTCGGTCAAAAAGAGGGGGGTCTCGGTCATGCGTCGGCGGGTCCTGTGAGTCGTCTCGGCCGGTCGCCTGATTTGGTGTCGCTCCGGCCTAGCAGGTACCGGCTCGGTTCCCGCTGGCAATAGGGTACTCTAGCACCGACTCTCGTTCTTGAGCGCTCTTGCGCTGACTCCGTCAGCTCGTCTCAGCTTGTTCGCAGCCTGGTGACGCGCCTGTCGGAGCCTGGCAGGAGATCAAAGTCACTGATTTGGCGAGGCATCGCGCTATGCTCTGGTTGATTGTTGGACTGATCCTGTTTCTCGGCGTGCATTCGGTGTCGATCATCGACGCCGACTGGCGCAATCGAATGGCTGCTCGGCTCGGGCAGGTGCCTTGGAAGCTAATCTACGGTCTCATCGCCCTGCTCGGTCTCTATCTGATCGTGATTGGCTATGGGCAGGCCCGGCTGAGTGTTGATCCGATCGTCATCTACCAGCCGCCGATCTGGATGCGTCATATCACGCTGCTTCTGATGCTACCGGTGTTCGTGCTGCTGCTGGCCGCCTACCTTCCCGGGCGCATACAGCAAGCCACCAAGCATCCGATGCTACTGGCGACCAAGATTTGGGCCTTGGCTCATCTTCTCGCTAACGGCACCTTGGCCGATCTGCTGCTGTTCGGCAGCTTCTTGGCCTGGGCGGTTGCGGATCGTATCTCACTCAAACGCCGGGCAGCAGTGCCAGCCCCCAGTGCACCGGCGGGTCGGCTGAACGACTGGATCGCGCTGATTGGGGGGCTTGGACTCTATCTGCTCTTTCTGTTTTGGGCACACAAGGCATTGTTTGGCGTTTCGCCGATTGGCTGACGGCGGCCTTAGGCGATTGCCGGAAAAGCTCATACCGAATTGCGCAGGATGTTCGTTCGCCTTCGAGGAGCGTCGCCGGGAGCCCAATCAGGCTATAGCCGAGCTATGTGACCGGCGCCGCGACGAAGAAGGCGAGCGAAAAGACTAGCAAGGCGGTATGAGCTTTGACAGAAATCGCCTTAGCGCGCCCGGAGCTTGTCGAGTAGATGCAGGGCACTCAGCAACGGATAGCGCAGGGTCATGCGTGGCCCTGCATAGCGCATGACCTCTTGGATACGGGGTCGCAGGCTCTTGCTGTAGCAGTGCACGGTGCATCGGTTGCAGGGCTGCTTCAACTCGCCAAAGACGCAGTTGTCGAGACGTTGATGGGCGTAGTGCAGCAGCCTGGTGCATGAGTCGCAAAGCTGACGGGTTGCACCGTTGAGCCGATGATGATCGGCGCAGTAGATGGTGAGCATGGCCGCGATGGTGCGCTTCTCGCGCAGGATGCGACGGCCGCTGTTGGCGGGCCGCATGGCTTTGCGCCCACTTGGGCGCTTCGAGAGCGAATCCTCTGACAGTTCATCTCGGTCCCTGCGCACCTGCTTATCGGTCTCGCCGCTGGGGACTCGACCGCTGGGGGGTTGGCCGCTGGGCTTGCCCGCGTTGCTGGGATGTTGGACAGGCATCTGCATGGGACTATTATCGAAATATCGCACCAGGAGGGTTTGACAATTGTCAATCAATTGTGACGCTCACTCATGGTGACGCCGACTCATGGCGACACTGGCTGATCGTGACAGTCGCGGTCGCTCAGCAGACTTGCGCGGGACTCCATCCGATGTACAAACCCATTTTCGCAGCCTTGCCCCTGCTGTTGCTCATCGGCTGCGCTTCGCAGCCCTATCCGCCGCTTCCGTCGAATGTGCCGGAGTACCACAGCGACACGAGGGGAGGAGCTGCGATATCCACGCGGGCGGCCGGCGACCAGTCCGAAACGGTGGTGGATATCGGCCCAGGATCGAGCGCAGAGCGGCAAGGCAGGGCTCAGGCCGCGGCCCGGGCTGATTCGGCTCCTGTGCCTCAGGAGGTCGTACCGCCTCCGCCCGATCCCGACAGGTTGCCCAGCGCTGAGAAGCGCCAGTTGGACATCCGATTGGCAAGCCAGCGCTTTCAGTACTTCGAGGACGATCAGCTGGTCTGGAGCGGGCCCATCTCGGCTGGCACGGCCGAGCATCCAACGCCCAAGGGCGATTATCACGGGCAGTCAAAGGACCGCAACAAGCGCTCGGGCAGCTACACGAACTCCTTCGACCAACCGACTCCGATGCCCTATTCGCTGCAGTTCCGCGGACCTTACTTTGTCCATGAAGGCTATGTGACCGGTCGTCCCGAATCCCATGGCTGCGTGCGACTGCGACACGCGGATGCGAGGTTTGTCTATGAGCGGATGCGCGTCGGCGATCGCGTTGTTGTTGCTGATTGAGCATCGAGCCAGCCGTGCGTCTAGGCGATGGCCGGAAACACTCTTCCCGACGCGCGGGATGTTCGTTTGCCCTTGGGGCGTTTCGTCGGAAGCAGTGCTGGGCTCTGTGATCGGCGCTGTGACGCAGAAGGCGAGCGAAACGACAAGCAAGGCGATAGGAGCTTTGACAGAAATCGCCTTATAATCTTCGGGTTGGTCGAGCCCCCTCGCGATCTGAGCCGTTGTTGCTCCGAATTGCGGACGGTAGGCAATCCAATCCCCATCTTCACCCAAGCAGGCGGCTTGTTGCCCAGCCCTCGTTGCCAACCTGGCCCGCCTTGGAAGCCAACATGTTTTGGACCAATGTATTTCTTGCCCTCGCCCTCATTGCAATGCTCGGCGGGTTTGTCTGGTTGTTCCGCGATGGTGAGGGGCCAGCGCCCCAACCGGGAATCGTGCGCAAGCCCACGCCCAAACCAGAGCAAACGCCAACGCAGGACGCTGCTGCGGACGCCTCCTCCGAGGAGCGCTCCGATTGAGCTGAAGAGATGGAGCTGAAGACCGTCACCGAGGACCAAGCGGGGCAGGGCCACAAAGCCAAGCCTGATCGGCCCCATCGGTGCAGGTATACCCGTAACACGCCAATTGACGACATGGCATAGCGGAGGGTCGGGTGGCGGCGAGCGGGGGTGTCGACGGCATGGATGCCGTCGTCAAGCCTCCAAGGACGGATTCACGGCGTCCCCCGATCGCCGCTGCCCGACCCGGAGCGGGCTCAGAATGCCGAAAACCGATCTGCGATGGGTATATCAGGACTTGCCGGTGCAAGGGCAGGCGAAGGCCACGAGATGATCCGCCTCCAAGCGAATGCCGATGCGATCACCAATCGCATGACGGTGATGGCTGGGGACCAAGCAGAGTACCTCTGAGCCGCTATCAAGCTGCAGGCTGTAGAGGAACTCCGCGCCCCTGAAGGCGCGCTCGACGATGGTTGCTTGGCGTGGGCTGGACTCGTCATAGAGGATGTCATCCGGGCGAATGAGTACCTCGGCCGGGGTTCCGGGCTCGAGTCCATGGGGCTGTTGTCCGCTGATTTGACCAAGCTCGGTGCGCACCTGCTCGGCATCGAGGACGCTGGCCGGCAGCAAGACGCCTTGACCAATGAAATCGGCGACGAAGCGATCGACAGGCTCATGGTAGAGGCCAAAGCCTGTGCCCCATTGGTGCACAGCGCCTTGGCTCATCACCCCGATCATATCCGCCATCGCGAAGGCCTCGAGCTGATCGTGGGTGACCAGGATGGCGGTCACGCCTTCGCGCTTGAGCAGCGTGCGGACCTCGCGAGCAAGCTGCTCGCGCAGCTCGGCATCCATGCTCGAGAAGGGCTCGTCAAGGAGCAGGATATCCGGTCGCGGCGCCATCGCCCGGGCGAGCGCCACGCGCTGCTGCATGCCGCCTGAGAGCTCGTGCGGGAAGAGGCTCGCAGCATGGCTCAGTCCGACCAGCTCCAACAACTCATCGACGCGCTGACGCCGCTGACTGCTGCTCGTCGTGCGCAGCCCGAAGCCGACATTGCCCGCCACCGAAAGATGCGGGAAGAGCGCGAAGTCCTGGAAGACCATGCCAATGTGGCGGCGTTCCGGCGGTAGCATCCAGCCCGGCTTGGCCACGCGCTGGCCGCGGATCAAGACCTCACCCCGACTCACTGGCTCGAAACCCGCAATCGCGCGCAGGAGCGTGGTCTTGCCGCAGCCACTGGGGCCGAGCAGGCAGCCGATGGTGCCTGTTTCAAGGACGAAGCCGACGTTGCCGACGATGGTGGTCTCGCCATAAGCAACGTCGACCTCGCGCACCTCTAGGCGTGCCTGAGTGCTCCTGTTGAACGTCTCTATCATTGATCAGCTCTGATGACACGCCTTCGCAGTTGTGCGCAAGCCCTGGCCCGAAACGGGACGATCGGATGGATCAGGCATGGGCGCGCGAGCGGGTGATCGAACGGCTCAGGATAATGACTGGGATGAGTCCAGCGGCGACGATCGTCAGTGCGGCCGGTCCAGAGTCGGCCAGCCGTTCATCGGAGGCCAGCTCGTAGGCACGGACCGCCAGGGTATTGAAGTTGAAGGGGCGCAGGATCAGGGTTGCTGGCAGCTCTTTGAGCACATCGACGAAGACCAACAGCAGTGCGGTGAGCAAGCTGCCTTGGAGCATCGGAATGTGAATGCGGCGCAGCACCTGCGCCGGGCGAAGACCCATAGAGCGCCCAGCCTCGTCCATCGAGGGACGAATCTTCCCCAAGCCAGACTCAACCGTTTGTAGGGATACTGCCAAGAACCGCACCAGATAGGCGAAGATGAGCGCGACCAGGGACCCGCTCAGCAGCAGTCCGGTCGAGACCCCAAAGGTGGCCCGCATCCAATGATCAACGCTGTTGTCGATCCAGGCGAACGGGATCATGACACCAACGGCGATCACGGTGCCGGGTACCGCGTAGCCCATCCCAGCGGTGCGTACTGCAGAGCGCACCAACCGCGTTGGCAACAGGCGTCGGCCATAGCCTAGCAGCAGCGCGAGCGCGAGCGCGAGCAGGGCCGCGCCGACGGCGAGGCCAAGGCTATTGAGCGCAAGATGGGCGAATTCAGCATCCAGACGCTGGTCGGCGACCCTGATCGACCAGGCCGTCAGCTGTCCAGCTGGTAGCAGGAAGCCGAGGCTGAGTGGGGCCAGGCAGAAGACGAAGGCACCCAGGGCGCGCCAGCCGTTCAGCTCGAGGCGTCGGATCGACTGTTGGCGTCGACTGGTCTCATGGTAGCGTGCCTGTCCGCGTGAGGTCCGCTCGAGCAGGATCAGCGCGAACACGAAACCGAGCAGCAGCGCTGAGAGCTGAGCGGCAGCGGCCGGATTGCCGAGGCCGAACCAGGTGCGGAAGATACCCGTCGTGAAGGTCGGTACACCAAAGTACTGCACGGTGCCATAGTCGGCGAGCGTCTCCATCAGCGCCAGCGAGAGACCGGCGACGATCGCTGGCCGGGCGAGCGGCAGCGCGACGGCGAAGAAGGTCTGCCAAGGGCCGTTGCCGAGGGTGCGGCTGACATCGAGCACGCACAGCGACTGGCTCAGGAACGCTGCTCTGGACAACAGATAGACATAGGGGTAGAGGACCAGCGACAGCATCACTGCGGCGCCGGGCAGCGAGCGGATCTGCGGAAACCAATAGTCACCCCAGCCCCAGCCCGTCAGGTCGCGGATCAGCGTCTGTAGCGGCCCGGCAAAATCCAGCATGCCGGTGTCGGTGTA
>NZ_JBUDPI010000085.1:0-12020 GCF_054919635.1 Halochromatium sp.
GATCACCGATGCGCCGGGCGCCCCACCGCTGGTGCTGAATAAGGGCGCTGTGCGTTTTGAGCGTGTGGGCTTCCATTACCAATCCGAGCGCGCCATCCTGCGTGAGATCGATTTCCGCATCGATCCCGGTGAGAAGGTCGCCGTGGTGGGCCATAGCGGCGCTGGCAAATCGACCCTGGCCCGGTTGCTGTTTCGCTTCTACGACCCGCAACAGGGCCGCATCCTGATCGATGAGCAGGACATTCGCGGCGTCCTGCAGGACAGCCTGCGATCGGCCATCGGGGTCGTGCCCCAGGACACGGTGCTGTTTAATGACAGCATCCGCTACAACCTCGCCTATGGGCGACCAGACGCGAGCGAGGCCGAGATCCGGCGCGCGGCCGAGCTGGCGCATATCGCTGAGTTTATCGCCGCACTCCCAGATGGTTGGGATAGCGTGGTTGGCGAGCGCGGCCTTAAGCTCTCCGGGGGTGAGAAGCAGCGGGTCGCCATCGCCCGCGCCATCCTCAAGCGGCCGCGGATTCTGATCTTCGATGAGGCGACCTCGTCGCTTGATAGCCGCACCGAGCAGGCGATCCAGCAGACGCTCGCCGAGGTCTCGGAGGACCACACGACGCTGGTGATCGCGCATCGGCTCTCAACGGTGGTCGATGCCGATCGCATCCTGGTGATGGATCAGGGACGTGTCATCGAGCAAGGGGCGCATCAGCGCTTGCTGTCTCAGGGTGGCACCTACGCGGCGATGTGGGAGCTGCAACAACGCCAGCGGGAAGCCGATCAACAGGGGGTCGCGTCTTGAAGCTGCGCTTTAAACCGGCCTTGGAGGATCAGGACAGGGGGCGAGCCTCGCGCGCCGAGGCCTCGAGTCGCGCGCGACAGATCCTGGTCTCAGCGCGGCTCGCTTGGCCCTTGGCGACTGTGGCGTTGGCGCTGCTTGGCGCGCTCGGTCTGTTGCTGGTCAATATCGTCTCGCCCGGCCAGACCTGGCCAAAATGGCTTTGCCTCGGTTTTCTCAGCGCCGGACTCGGGGCTGCACTGTTTGCCGCTGTGCGGCTGAAGACACAGCTGCTGATGCCGTTGGTCAGTCTCGAGGGTGCCGTCGCCCGGGTCTGTCAGGGCGAGCCGGGGGCGAGTCGGTCGCTGTCGAATGTCGGCGTCCTGGATGGCATGGCGCGTGATATCGGCGCCCTGAACGCGGAGCTGACCGACCTCTATGAAGACATGGACACGCGCGTTGCGCGTCAAACCATGCGCCTGGCGCAGAAGACGGCGTCGCTGAAGATCCTCTACGATGTCGCCGCTGAGATTGCCCGTGCTGAGAGTCTGGATGCGTTGCTGATCCGCTTCTTGCGCACGCTGAAGGAGATGGTCAATGGGCGCGCGGCGACGGTGCGGCTGGTGGCGCCTGATGGCAGCCCGCGGCTGGTCGGCTCGATTGGCCTGGATGATGATCTGGTGCGCGAGCAGGATATGGCGCCGGTCGACCTCTGTCTCTGTGGCACCGTGCTCTGCCCGGGCGAGATCGTTTGTGACAATGATCTGCGTTACTGCTCGCGGGTCTATGGCCGGCGCATGTTCGAGAGTGATGAGCTCGAGGTGGTGACCGTCCCGCTCAAGCACCATGATGAGCTACTCGGGGCCTACTCGATCTTCATCGAGCGCTCCGGCATCAGTCGGCGAGAGGATATCCTCGATCTGCTCGCAACCATCGGCCAGCACATCGGCGTGGCGATCGCCAAGTACCGTTCCGACCACGAGGCGCGCCGGCTATCGATCCTGGAGGAGCGCAGCTCGCTCGCCCATGAGCTGCACGACTCCCTGGCGCAGACCCTGGCCAGCTTGCGCTTGCAGGTGCGGATGTTGGCCGATGCGCTCGCCGGGCATGCGATCCCAGACGAGGCCCAGGCCGATCTGTGGCGGATTCGCAACGGCATCGACGAGGCGCATGGCGAGCTGCGCGAGCTGCTGGCGAGCTTCCGTGCACCGCTCGATCGGCGCGGGCTGATGCCGACGCTTGAAGAGATCACGCGCCGTTTTGGGCAACGCACCGGCATCCATGCGGTGTTTCAGATGGGGTGCCGACCCTTCGACCTCTCGGCCGCCGAGGAGCTACAGATCATGCGGATTGTCCAGGAAACCCTGACCAATGTGCGCAAGCATGCGCAGGCCGAGACCGTTCGCGTGCTGCTGACCCGTGAACAGACCGGCGAGTACGTGCTGCTGATCGAAGACGATGGCGTCGGCTTCAGCACCCCAAGGCGCAGTGGCCATCCGGGCGAGCATATCGGCTTGTCGATCCTCGAGGAACGGGCGCGGCGGATCGGCGCGGCGCTGAACATCGAGAGCGAGCCAGGCGAAGGTACCCGCATCGAGCTGGTGTTCAATCCGAGTGCGCGTGGCGCTGCCGCGGAGCAGGTGAGCTGATGCGCGTGCTGCTGATTGATGATCACGCCCTGTTTCGCATCGGCCTGCTCGAGCTTCTCGAGCGACGCGGCATCGAGGTGATCGATGCGGTTGGCGACAGCGACGTTGGGCTGCGCCTGGCCCGAGACTGTGCGCCCGACGTGGTGCTGATGGACCTGCGGATGCCCGGTGAGAACGGGATCGAGCTGGTGCGCAAGATGCGCCAAGAAGGCATCGAGCGTCGGGTGGCGATGCTGACGACCAGTACCGATGAGCGTGATGTGGTTGAGGCGCTACAGGCTGGCGTCAACGGCTATCTCCTCAAGGACATGGAGCCCGATGAGCTGGTCGCCGCGTTGCAAGGGATCATCGCTGGACAGACCATCGTTGCGCCTGAGCTGACCGGGGCACTGGCGCGCGCGGTGCGCCAGGAGTCGGTCGCGGTTGACGAGCCTGCCCTCGCATTCTCCGATCTGACACCTCGTGAGATGGAGATCCTCTGTCATCTCGCGGGGGGTCAGAGCAACAAGGTCATCGGCAATGAGCTTGGTATCTCAGAGGGCACCGTGAAGCTGCACGTGAAGTCCATCTTGCGCAAGCTGAAGATGCGCTCACGTGTTGAGGCCGCGGTCCTAGCCGTCGAGCAGGGGCTCTGCGACCGGCAATAGGCCAGACAAAACAAATTGGCACACGGCCATGGCGCGCGGCCACACCGGACGATGAAGCGCTTGGTTCACGTTAAACCTAGAAAGAGCAGTTGACCGCTTCGGAGTGTATGCAAATGCCTGTGTCTGTTGAGATTCAGACCGCCTGCGATCTTCACCCGCTGGCTGAACGTCGCTACGGCCGCCATGGCACGCCCCGCGCGGCGCCCAGCTTCGTTACAACTCGTTGGAATAGAACGACTATTCCGCCTCGTTGTGCCTTGCTGGACACCGCGCGGGACGCACCCTGACGACCGTCCAACTGCTCTTTCTAGGTTAAAGCGAGCAGGCGAAAGCAAACAGGCGAAAGCAATCAACGGAGTAGCAATGAAGAATTTTCTGGAACTGATCAGCAACTGTCTCACCGATGTGCGCGAGATCATGCCCTGGGATCTCGAGGAGCGGCTGGAGGCGAATCCTGATCTCTTGATCCTCGACGTGCGCGAGCCGAACGAGTTCGCCGCCATGCACATCGCCGGCTCGCTCAATGTGCCGCGTGGCATCCTGGAGTCGGCCTGTGAGTGGGATTATGAGGAGACCGAGCCCGAGCTGGTTCGGGCGCGTGAGCGCGAGATCGTCGTTGTCTGTCGCTCGGGGAATCGCAGCATCTTGGCCGCGCATTCATTGCAAGTCCTGGGGTACCAGAATGTCGTCTCACTCCAGACCGGCGTTCGGGGCTGGAAGGATTACGATCAGCCGATGGTCGATGGCGAGGGAAATGCGGTCGATCTTGATGATGCCGATGTCTACTTCACGCCGAAGCTGCGCCCAGAGCAGCTGCGCCCGGTTGAGAACCCGGTGGAGAGCCCGGTTGAGAGCCCACTGGAAGACAGCAACGCGGCCTAAACGATCGCGCTAAGCTGCTCTGGTCAGGGCTGTGAGCCGAGGGTCACGACGACCCTGGAGCCCGGCCAATGCGGGCCCGGCTCGATTGCTGATCAACCATCGTGGCCAAGAAACGCGCTGAATAGGCTGCATAGGGTTGACCAGACGCCCTCCCAGCAGCAGCCTACGGCGCTTGCATTTGGATCGATGATGATTGGATTCCCGATGGCGTTTAAGGATTGGTCAAGTAGCTCAGCGTGACTTGATCGAAGGGTCTAGCGTTGATTCCCAGGCGGGTCAGCCCATCGTCGCTGCAGATGTTGCCGCTCAACAACATGTGTAGCTGATCACGCGTCACCGGGAACCAGCTGAAACGGCCGAGCAGGGCGGCGACCGGCTCTAGGACCAAGGCTGGAGCCGGCAGCATCAGTTTCGACTTGCCGCTGACCTGCGCCAGCGTCTTTAGGATCTCTTTCCAGCTGCGGTTGTCCGGACCGCAGAGGGCGTAGGTCTGTCCGATGGCGTCATCGCGCGTCAGCGCAGTCGCGAACGCCGCGGCGACATCCTCGACATGCACCGGTGCGAGTTGGAATCCTCCTGCATCGAGCGGTGAAAGGCCGGCAAAGAACAGCGGTGCCGGCAAGGGACTGTCGATCAGCTCCGCCTTCAGCTGTGTGCAGAACTCCATGCGACCGCGCGGCGGGCCGAAGATCACCGAAGGGCGAAAGATGGTCCACTGCAGGCTCGATTGCTTGAGTCGTTCCTCAGCAGCAAGCTTGGTGCTCTGATACGGGGTCTGGTCTTCGGTGGGCTCGGTGTCGATGCCGTTTGCACTCATCAGGAGGAACCGGCTTACCCCCAATTCTTCGGCGACCGCGATCGTGCGCTCGGCGCCGCGGCGCTGCAAGGCATCAAAGGTGATGCCCTGTTGCGGCATCTCCCGCAAGATACCGATGAGGTAGATCGCCGCATCGGTTCCGTCGAGGCAGTCGCGTATGTGGGCCTCATTTGCAACATCGCCAGGTACAGGGGTGCAGTTTGGGTCGGGGTTGAGCTTGTGCTCACTGCCTGGTCGCGTCAACACACGAAGCTCGTGCCCTGCCTGCAATAGGGCGTCAACGATGTAGCTGCCGACGAAGCCGGTTCCGCCGATGATTCCGATCCTCATCAGAGGTCTCCTGGATGTGGTGGTTAGATGATCATGCTCGCGTCACTGATCGAGCTGAGGGATGGACGCTCGAAACGCAAGCGAAGAGACGCCCTGGACTGGGGCTCGATCCTCCATGTCCAAGGAATGTATGGCAAGGCAGTAGACAAATCTAGCATTGCAAAGGAGATGACGAGTCTAGACTTTCTGAGCCTTCACATCGTTTACAGGAATCAGGAGGCCAGCTTGGCAAACAATACCCTCATCGTTGGCGGAAGCTCTGGTATCGGCGCGGCGCTTGTCGCATCACTCGCCGAGCAGGGTCATCAGCTCGTCCATCTCTCGCGAGCGCCCGAAAAGGCGCCGGATGCAGCCTCGTGCCGGGGGATACGCTGGGATGCACTAAGCGAGCCGTTTCCGAGTGATTGTCTTCCAGAGCGGCTTGATGGGCTGGTCTACTGCCCGGGGAGTATCCGTTTGAAGCCCTTTGGTCGCTTGCAGGAGGAAGAGCTCCGCGAAGACCTCGATCTCAACCTGATGGGTGCCGTGCGCACGCTGCAGGCGACCTACCAGGCCCTAAAGCGTAGCGGCCGGGCCTCTGTCGTGCTGTTCACCACCGTTGCCGTCGGTACTGGAATGCCCTTTCACGCGTCAGTCGCGGCGGCGAAGGGCGCCGTCGAGGGGCTGATGCGCTCGCTAGCCGCCGAATGGGCACCAGAGATTCGGGTCAACGCGATTGCGCCCACGATCACCGATACGCCCTTAGCCAGTCGTCTATTGAGCAGCGAGGAGAAGCGGCGGGCCGCTGCTGAGCGGCACCCCTTGAAGCGCATCGGCTCAGCAGGCGAGCTCGCTGGGGTCGCGCGTTGGCTGCTGACCGAAGCCAGCCTTGTTACCGGTCAG
The DNA here is from genome assembly GCF_054919635.1 of Halochromatium sp. Taxonomy (NCBI): domain Bacteria; kingdom Pseudomonadati; phylum Pseudomonadota; class Gammaproteobacteria; order Chromatiales; family Chromatiaceae; genus Halochromatium; species Halochromatium sp. The sequence goes on from NZ_JBUDPI010000085.1 coordinate 5,983, forward strand.
GTGATCAGGGTCGATGCAGGACTGTCTTCACTGCGGATGCTCTAACCACAGGACGATCGCGGCGCCGTCGATGAACGGCGCCTTAGGTGCTGGCGGCGGGCAAGGTCGCGTGTGTTGGGGTCGCCTGCTGAAAGCGCCGAGCGCCAAGGCGGCGGAGCTTCGATTTTAGGCTGCTGAAGGCGGACTCGATCGACTCTTCGGCCTTCTTTTGCGCTTCGCGGACGATGATCTGTTGTCGTTCGGGCGAGGTCACAATCAGCTCGAAGCGGACGCGATGGCCATTGATTTGGTCGAACTCCTCGGCGATTCGGGCTTGAATCTCGTAATCTCGACCAGGGAAACTGGCTTGAATCGCCTGCGCCTGCTGATTGACTAGGCGCTTGATGCGATTGTCTAACGCAAGAAAGTCTCCAGAAATTCTAACGCTCATTCACTACCTCATTGAATGGGACCAAGACGCCGAATGCCGCTGCACGAGGTCGCATTGGTCGCCGAGCACTGATCGCTGCGTTCGGTCATCTCGAGATCAGGCTCGGGCTTCGTTACGGACTCGACGCGTTAACGATGGGTCCGCTCAAGCGTGGCTCCGTGCTTGATGGGATGGGTCTTCACGGAGGGTTGTTGAACCAAGGGGATGTGGCGGGATATTTCGTGCCTGTTCATCTGCGCGACCAGCGCCGCGATACCGCAATGATTCCGGATTGGCCTTGGCCCTCTAGGCATTATTCCTGCTTCCAGTACCGCCGGTTCATCGGCCGAAGCTGGTGCTAGCGCAAGGATGCTGCCCGAGGCGTCATCTGATACATGATTCCTTTTGGGGCCGGTACCGCAAGAGAGGTGGGGCGGCGGCGCATTAAGACCTTTCCATTACTCCACCGACGATACCATAAAGATGGCGGTTCCACACTAGGATTTCTAGGCTCCGCTTAGTCGTTGTCAGACATTGGGCTCGCGACTCGACGTTCCTAATCCCCTAAGTTTCGTCTGGTGTTGATCCGACCTCAGCGGCGAACTTTATCCCTATTCTCGGCTCGAACCCAGCGAGCTTCAGTGAAGCTCTCTGACTCCTTGTCGTGTTCCCCGCCTCTGGCGGGGTTTTTTTGGCAGCGAGCCGGCCTCTCTGCTCCGTTCTCCATGTCCTTTGGGCATCAGGGTCATCAAGGTTCGCGTAGGGAGCGCTCCACCTCGGTGAGCCTCTGCTTCAGCTCAACAAGCTCGGCGTGCCAGCCTTTAACCGCCTTGCTCAGCGCTGGGAGCTGGGCAAGGGCCGCGAGCTCGCGCAATGTCTGTTTCATCGGTCGCGCCGGTGTGCCAAAGATGGTCGCTCCAGCTGGCACGTCCTTGGTCACGCCGGATTGTCCGCCAATCCGGGCGCCGGCGCCGATCTCAAGGTGGTCCGAGATCGCCACCTGGCCGGCGACGACCGTCCCGGTGCCGAGGCGGCTGCTTCCGGCGACGCCGCTTTGGCTGACCAGGATCACGTGTGCACCAATATCAGTGTTGTGCGCGATCTGGACCAGGTTGTCAATCTTGGTGCCCCGGCGGATGCGCGTCTCGCCGAGCGTGGCGCGGTCAACGCAGGCATTACAGCCGATATCGACCTCGTCCTCGATGACGACACGCCCGAGCTGAGGCACCTTGCGATGCGAGCTGCCGTCCCAAGCAAAGCCAAAACCATCGCCGCCGATCACGCAGCCTGAGTGCAGGATGCAGCGGTCGCCGATCTCGGAGCCGGACTGGATGGTAACATTGGCATCAAGGATGCAGTCAGCACCTATGACCAGGTCGCGCTCAAGCACGCAGCCGGCGCCGATCACCGAGCGCGGACCGATGCGAACGCCGGCACCGACGACAGCATTCGGTCCGATCGAGACCGCCTTGCCGATCTGGGCGCTGGGGTCGACGACAGCACTGGGGTGGATGCCTGCAGGGCTGCATCTTGGAAGGAAGCGCTCGGCGATGCTGAAGAAGCGCTCACGCGGGCGCTCGGTACGCAGCAGCGGGGGTCCAGCAATGGCGGGGAAGTCATGCGGGACGATCACGGCGCCGGCTCGGCTCGCGCTCACCGCTTCGGCCTGGTCGGCGTGCTCGGCAAAGCAGAAGTGGCTTGGTCCAGCGAGTGCTAGGGTGTTGACGCCCGTAAACCCGTTGACTCGCGGTTGACTGATTGCTGGGTGAGTGACAGGCGGGTCGAGGTCGGTCCGGCCTCGATTCAAGTCGGCATCCGGACTCGCGTTGTCATCAGTATTCGGGGCAGCAAGCCTATCAGCAGGCGGCGGTATCTCGAGCAGGTCGCAGAGCTGAGCAAAATCGAGGACCATACGGGTTTCCTATCTCTGTGAATCAATCGAATGCCTGAGGGCGACACCATCAGCAAGTTGGCGCTGTTTCTGGATCAGGCCTTGGCTGGCCAGCAGATCCAGACGCTGCGGCTGCATCCGGCCTTCGGTGCGTCTGCCGGTTCGGCGCGTGTCGAGCACATTCAGGCTCAGGGTAAACATCTCTATATCGCACTGGACAAGGGTCGCCTGCTGCGGAGCCATCTCGGCCTTTATGGCAGCTGGCATCGCTACCGGCCTGGCGAGGCTTGGCAGCGCCCACGCCGGCAGGCCTCGATCCTGTTACAGGCGCCCGACTGGGATTACGTGTGCTTCAACGCCAAAGAGGCCGAGTGGCTTGAGCAGGGCAGTTTTCGACTGGCGGATCAGCAACATCGGCTGGGCCAGGACCTCATCAGTGAGCCGTTCGAGCCCTCAGCGCTGTTGCAGCGCGCTCGCGAGCTGCTGTCGCCCGCAGCCCTGATGGTCGATGTGCTCTTGGATCAGCGCCTTGCGGCTGGTATCGGCAACGTCTACAAGTCCGAGCTCCTCTTTCTGGGGCGCTATGCGCCCATGACGACCTTGGGCAGCCTGAGCGATGAGGCCCTGGTTGCGCTGTATCGGCATGCTGCCGAGCTGCTCAAGGCCAATCTTGGCGGTGGTCCGCGCAGGACGCGTTTCGCGCCCGATCAACGTGGTGATCTCTGGGTCTATGGCCGCCGCGACCTGCCGTGTCTGCGCTGCGAGACACGGATCCGGCGGGCGATCCTAGGGGCACAGCCGCGTTCGACCTACTGGTGTGAGCGCTGCCAGCCGTCGGACTCACCGGGTCCAGCCTCGATGAGAGCCGCATGAGCCGCATGAGCCGCGAACGTCATTCGAATAGATCACGGAAGGCCTTGGCAAAGCGTTTGTAGGCGTCCCAGCCGTCCTTGTCCATCACCTGATCGATGACCCAGCGGTTCTCTTCTTCGCGCCCCATCAGTTGCTGGACCTCGAAGCCGAGATGGCGCAGGAAGGGGTAGGTCGGACCTTCATCATCGAGCTGAAACTCGGCGTACTCCTCAGAGCGAGCATTGAGCCGGCTCAGAAAGGGTGAGCCATAGTCGCCCGGGCCGAGCAGATCCTGGCTGTTGTCCTGGACATGCTCGACGAGTTTCTTCGCGAAGGCCGTGATCAGGTCACGGCGTTGAGCATCGTCGAGGAGTTCGTGACTCAGGCGGTCGGCGATCTGGATCAGGAACACCAGATATTCCTGAATGACCTCGAGGCGTTGGGCGTCGTCGCGATAGATAAACCGCTCGCAGTGCAGCACGATCGCCTTGTCGACCGCGATCCGCCAGGCAATGAAGGCGAGCGCCCCGCCGATCTCGTCGAGCGAGCGTTGTTGCTCGTCGTTCCACCAGTGACTCTTGATGCGTAACGCCATGCGTGACTCCAGCTTGTGCGCGGCGGTTCACCTAACCCCCGACTGTCGACTTTATTTCTGAGTATTTTACTAGGTAAACTAACCCTAATTATACGACTCAAGCTAGGGCGGAGCGCGATCAACTCAAGCCCGCGCCCGAGAGACCTCAGGTGGGTCCGCTTCCTCGCTCAAAACAGGTTGGCAACAGCATGCAGCAGTATCAGGTACAGACCCTGGCGGAGACCGTTCAACGCAACTGCCACATCTCGGATGCCCGTCACGGCGGCGATTACTCGCTCTGCATCTATCTGATGAAGATGCGCGAATACTATCGCTGGGAGAAGCATCTGCCCTTGGGTGCAGCGCTGGAGAAGGATGCGGTCGGCGAGTGGCTGGCCGCGCGCGAGGAGCTTTGGGACGAGCTGGTGGACGCCGAGCTATCACCGGTCGAGATTGCGGGCGAGCGTTTCGATCCCTTTGATGCCGATGCGATCAATGCCCGTTTGGCACCCGAGGGCTTGGTCTACAGCAGCGGGCTCGGTAATCAGGCGAAGCCTCATTTCTTCCTCGCCGACCTCGAGCGCTGCGCGCAGAACGGCGACTGCTCGGTCTATGTGTCGGCCGAGGAGCACGCGCGCGATCTGACGGCGCCCCCGGCGATGTCGCTCGGTAAGACCATCTTCTTGCGTCGCGAATCCCTGCGCCGGATGCTCTGGGAGAAGCTGGAGAGCTGGCGCTGGAGTCGGCCGGACAACGCGCTTGGGCGGGCCTTCGCCTGCTACGCCTTCGACAGCGATTTCGATGCGGCCCTGAACGCGATGACAGATCGCGAGATCGACAATACCCTGTTGCACGAGCAAGGCGAGCATCGGGCCGGCCTGCTGCTGGGCGATGTCGCCTGGGGTGAGATGCTGCTCGACCTGGCGCAGACGCCGGCAGAGCTGATGGCGCGCGCCGTGCGTGATCATCTGGCCGACTGCCTGGTGACCCTGCCGCAGCTGCTGGAGCGCATCGACACCGCAGCGCAGCCGGCTGCGCTGCACTTTTATGTCGGTAATCTGACGAATATGCGCAAGTCCATCTTTCCCTCACTGGCTGAGGCCTATGAGTCCTGGCGCCAGGATGCGGATCTGTCGGGCCTTCGGGAGTTGGCCGAGCTCGGCCGTGACCATTGGCATGACCTCGGGGCTGCGATGCTAGAGCTCTATCGCCAGCAGGGCGCCGAGGCGGCGGGGCCAATCCGCGAGCTGGTGTCGGCGCGGCATCTCTAGAGGCGGGGTTGCCGAGCTCGTCGGCCCTCCCGGGCATCTGATCGACGCCTCATGGGCTCTTGAGCCAGCCTTGTCGGTGCCTGAGCGAGTCATACTCGGTGTCACCTGCTTTTGATCCGCAGAGGTCGGCGGTACACTCTCATGATCATCCCTTCCCGAAATAGAGGTCTCCGTGGTCGCCCCGCAGCCGAGTTTCCGCCGTATCGAGCGGCTTCCGCCCTATGTCTTCAATATCGTCAACGAGTTGAAGGCTGCGGCCCGAGCACGAGGTGAGGACATCATCGACTTCGGGATGGGCAATCCCGATCAGCCGACGCCGCAACACATCGTCGACAAACTGGTCGAGGCTGCACAGCGCCGCGATACCCACCGCTATTCGGTCTCGCGTGGCATTCCGCGCTTACGCCGTGCGATTGCGCGCTGGTACCTCGATCGCTTCGATGTCGAGCTGGACCCGGACAGCGAGGCCATCGTCACCATCGGCTCCAAAGAGGGGCTGGCCCATCTGGCGATGGCGACCATGGGTGCTGGCGACACCGTGCTGGTGCCGAATCCGGCCTATCCGATCCATCCCTACGGCTTTATCATCGCCGGCGCCGACGTGCGCCATGTGCGCCTCACGCCTGAGGTCGACTTCTTCGAGGAACTGCGCCGGGCGATCCTGGATTCTTGGCCGCGGCCGAAGATGCTGGTGCTGAACTTTCCGGGCAATCCCACCACTCAGTGCGTCGATCTGGCGTTCTTTGAGCAGGTGGTCGAGATTGCGCGCGAGCATGGCATCTGGGTGGTGCACGACATCGCCTATGCCGATATCGTCTTCGATGGCTACAAGGCGCCGTCGATCCTGCAGGTGCAGGGCGCGAAGGAGATCGCGGTCGAGTTCTTCTCGATGTCGAAGAGCTACAACATGCCCGGCTGGCGCATCGGCTTCATGTGCGGGAATCCACAGCTGATCGCGGCCTTGGCGCGGATCAAGTCCTACCTGGACTATGGCACCTTCACGCCGATCCAAGTCGCCGCGATTCATGCGCTGGAGTCGCC
>NZ_JBUDPI010000086.1:0-12019 GCF_054919635.1 Halochromatium sp.
ATTGGTGGTGGCGATGGACCGCGCGGGTGGATTCTATGCCGCAACCGAAGGCGGACGCAGGCTCGCAGCAGCTGACCCAGGCGTCGAGCGATTAACGGCCTTGGCGCAGGCGCTTGATCGCAAGGCCCTGCCGCCGCAAGGGGCACTGACCATCGAGCAGGCCCAGGGCTTCGTGACGGCCGCCTCGATTGCGCGCGATCGGCAGACGCTGGGGCTTGTGCTCGTTGACTACCCCTTATCGGCGCTGCAGGAGCACTTTCTCGCGCTCTTCCGAGCCGCGCTCGGCTATGGCCTGCTGTTGCTGATCATCCTGTTCCTCGTCGGCTGGGCGCTCGGCAAGCGGCTGATGCGCCCGATCAGCGCGTTGCGTGAATGCATGAAACGCGTCGGGCAAGGAGACCTCAGCGTTGACTGTGGAACCGTCAACAGTCGCGATGAGATCGGAGAGTTAGCCCGCGGCTTCGACGAAATGCTCAACGGCCTGCGCGAGAAGCGTTTCCTCGAGCAGGAGATGCGCCAGTCCGAGCGGCTCGCCGCGGTTGGTCAGGTGTCGGCAGGACTGGCGCATGAGATCAATAACCCGCTTGGCGGGATGCTCAACGCACTGGACACCTTTAGGCTTCATAGTGAGCAGCCCGAGATGGATCGTAAGACCCTGGATCTGCTGGAACGGGGCCTGCTTCAGATCCAAACCACGGTTCAGGCTCTGCTGGTGCAGGCACGCGCCGACGCGCATCCGCTGACGGCGAGGGACCTCGAGGACTTACGCACCCTGATCCAAGGCGAGGTGCATAAGAAGCGCTTGCGACTCAGTTGGCATTGTAATGTCGGCGAGGGCGCGCTCGCGCTACCCTCGTCGGCCGTGCGCCAGATCCTGATCAACCTGCTCCTCAACGCCATCCAAGCGGCGCCCCAGCAAGGTCGCGTGGCGCTGCGCTGCGTCGCGCAGCGCGCCCATCTCTGGCTGCGGGTTGAGGACGATGGACCGGGCGTCGCTGAGGCGGATCAGCGTAAGCTCTTCGAGCCCTTCTTCTCACAGACCGGCGGCCACGGACTCGGTCTTTGGGTGACATATCAGACGGTCCGCCAACTTGGTGGCAGCATCGAGGTGATGGCGCTGGCACCCGGCACCGCGATGGAAGTGCACCTTCCCTTTAGCCGTCGGTCGTCGACCAACCGGACCTCGGAGAACGACACGTGAGCGGCCTCTGTCTCGTCGAAGATGATCTGATCATGGGCGAATCGCTCGTCGAACGTTTCCGGCTCGAGGGGCTCGAGACGGCCTGGCATCGCGACGCCGAGGCGGCCGAGTTGGCGCTGAAAAACCATCGCTTTGACCTGGTGATTTGTGACATCCGCCTGCCTGGACGATCCGGCGATGAGCTCTTTGAACGACTCCGCCGCAGCGGCGTCACCCTGCCACCCTTCATCTTTATCACCGGATACGGCGACCTTGAGCGTGCCGTCGATCTGCTGAAGAGCGGAGCCGCGGACTATATCACCAAGCCCTTTTTGCTCGATCAGCTGCTGAGCCAGGTCCGGCGGCTCATCGCTGGCCCAGGTGGAGCAGGAAGCGAGACAGGTGCCCTCGGCGTCTCTGCGCCGATGGCGCGCATTCAGGCCTTGATTGAGCGTGTGGCGCCCCTCGATACCACAGTGCTAATTATGGGAGAGACAGGCACGGGCAAGGAGGTCGTTGCACGGCTGATTCACGCGCTAAGTGGGCGTGGGGAGTTTGTTCCCGTCAACTGCGCGGCATTGGTCGAAACCCTGGCCGAGTCGGAGCTGTTCGGCCATGAGCGCGGGGCCTTCACGGGCGCCCACCAGGCGCACGCCGGGCTCTTTGAGCGTGCCACAGGCGGCACCCTCTTCCTCGACGAGATCGGGGACATGCCGCTAGCGCTGCAAGCCAAACTGTTACGGGTTCTCCAGGAACGAGCCTTGGTGCGGGTTGGGGGCCGCAAGCTGATCCCGACCGACATTCGCATCATCTTAGCAACGCACCAGAACCTTGAGGACCTGGTCACAGCGGGACGTTTCCGTGAAGACCTCTTCTACCGGATCAATGTCGTTCAGCTCAGAGTTCCCGCGCTGCGAGAACGGCCTGAGGACATCCCGTGGCTTGCCCAGTGTTTCCTCAAGGAGTGCGCGCGGCGCGCGGGCGGGCCGCCGCGGCAGCTGAGCGAAGACGCCGAGCAGGCCTTGCGCGAGCACGCTTGGCCAGGCAACGTTCGTGAGCTGCGCCATACGCTGGAGCGCGCCTGTATCTTTTGCGACGGACCACGGCTCACGCGCGCGGACATCTTCCCAGCGACACCGGTCGACGAGCAACGCTGCGAGCCCGAGCCAACACTAGCATCCTACCTTGAAGGTTGCGAACGGCGGTACATCGAGCGGGCCCTGGAGGTGAATGAAGGTCGTATTGTGCAGACCGCACAGCATCTGGGGATCAGCCGCAAGTCCCTGTGGGAGCGGATGCGGCGGCTATCCATACGCCGACCCGACACCACAAGAGATGACTGACCGCAGCGCGATTGTTATCGCCCTAGCGGCGCGCAGGCTATCAAACCATGCTGCACCAAAACACGAGAAACCGCTCGACGGGGCGATGCATTTAGAGTATCCGGCGAGGCCAGCGAGCTGTTAGCCTATCAGGGGGTGCCTGCGCAGCGACGAGGCGGCTTTCCCAAGACGAGCTGATCGCTTTCGACACGGAAGACGAGGCCTTCGCAGCCTTCGAGATCGTTGGCACCGTTGCATTCGCGCCGTCGCCACCTGCCGAAGACGAGGCCACGCTTCAGATGCAAATGGACGTTGGTTCACACAAGGTGCTCATCGCGCAATCGGGCAAGGTCAAGGCTAATGACTGGCAGAGAGCAAACAGCAGCGGTCCCGGGCTCGAATTCGATAGAAGAGGCTCTTGAGCTCTCCCAGCAGGTCCGTGAAGCGCTGGCCGCCGGACGTCTTGACCTGGCCGAAGCGGCCTTTGCGGAGCGCGCTCGGGATCAGGACACCCTGATCGAGAGCCTGCGGGTCTACGAGGCTGAGCTTCAAGTCCAGAACCAGGAGCTGCGTCAAAGCCAGACGCGGATCGAAGAGGCGCTGACCCGCTTCACCGCGTTTTTCGAATCCTTGCCGATTGCTGAGCTTATCCTCGATGCGCGCGGCTTTGTGCTCGAAGCCAATGCCGCCGCTGAAGCGCTCCTTGCGCTCAAGTTGCCCCACCTCCAGCAGCATCCACTGATTCGCCGGATTGCAGAGCCGAATCGTGCGCGCGTCATTGAAGCACTCAACCAGGTGCTCGAAGCGCGCGACGCGTCACTGAATGAGGTCAGCTTGCGCGGCGCCGACGGTGCGACCGTCATTGCCGATCTGCACCTCGCCCGGCTACCGGATGGACCGGAGCAGACGCCGCAATGCGTCTGTGCCTTGGTGGATCGACGCGAGGCCGTGGCCCAACGCTCGGTGCTGCAGCTGCGCGATCGCGCGCTTACCGAGCGCATCAAAGAGCTCGACTGCCTCTACGATATCGCCAAGCTTAAGCTGCAGCACGATGTTCCAAGGAACGAGGTGCTGCAGCAAATCGTCGATCGTTTACCCGGCGGACTGCAGAGGCCGGGGCTTGCAAGCGCCTGCATCGAGCTCGCTGACCAGCGCTTCACCGCGTCGGGTTTCGCCGCCAGTGACCACCGCATCGAGGCCACCTTCACTGCACCTGACGAAAGCCAGGGACGCATTCAGGTGGTCTATGTGGAGGCGGGGACCGAGGCGGCGCCCGCGTTTCTCCCAGAGGAACAGGAACTGGTCGCTACCGTCGCCAGCCATGTCGAAACCTTCCTGCAGCGCCGGCAGATGCAATCCGCCTTGCGCGAGGCACACGAGGCCTATCGCGTCCTCGCCGAGTACAGCCCGGAGTGGGAGTATTGGCTCGGCCCCGATGGACGCTACCGCTACCTCTCGCCGGCCTGTGAGCGCATTACCGGTTATCCGCCCGAGGCCTTTCAGGGCGAGTCGGACCTGCTCGCCGAGCTGATCCACCCCGACGATCGCGCGGCCTATCTCGCCCATCGCAATGCCGTGCTCTCACCCGAGATGCCGGGCATCGCGGACTTCCAGCGTTCGGAGTTTCGGTTTCGCGCCAAGAGTGGCGCCTGGATCTGGCTCGACCACCAATGCGCCCCGGTGACCGGAGAGGACGGGCGCTGGCTCGGTGTGCGCGGGTGCAACCGCGACATCACCTCACGTAAGCAAGCCGAGGAGCAGCTCCAGCACTCGCGCTGGCTGCTCGAGCAGGCCGAGCGCCTGGCGGGCCTCGGCGCCTGGGAGATCGACATCGCCAACCGCCGGCTCACCCCGTCGGCGAACTGGAAACGGCTCCACGGCGCGACGGCGGATAGCTATGACCTGGAGACGCTAATCGCCACCTATGCCCATCCGGACGACCGCACGGCCATTGAGGCGGCGATGGAGCGGGCCTTGTGCGGCGACGGGCGTTATCAGCTCGAGCATCGCATCCTGCGCGCTGACGATGGCCGAGTGCGCGTCGCCGAGGTGACCGGTGAGCTGATCCGTGATGCCGACGGCCAGCCGTGGCGGATGGTCGGCGTTGGCCTCGACGTGACCGAGCGCAGACAAGCGGAGGACGCCTTGCGCCAGAGCGAAGAGCGGCTGCGCTTGACGCTCGAAGCCACCAGCGACGGCCTCTGGGACTGGGATGTTCGGTCGGGCAGCCTGACCGTGAACGACCGCCTGTTCGAGATGCTCGGCTTCGCGCCCGGTGAGCTTGAGCCGAACACCGAAGCGTTCATTGCGCGGTTCCATCCGGACGATCGCGACCCGGTGATGGCCGCGCTTGAGCGCCACCTGCACGATAATACCCCCTACGATGTTGAGTTGCGCATGCAATGCAAGGCCGGTGATTGGCGCTGGGTCCATGCGCGTGGTCAGGTCGTCGCGCGCGATGACAGCGGCGAGGCGCTTCGGGTTGTCGGCACCAATACCGACATCGACGTGCGCAAGCGCGCCGAAGAGCAGTCGCGCCGTGCGGCGCAGGTCTTCAAGAGCACAGCCGATGGCGTGATCATCACCGACGCGTCACACCAGATCCTGGCCGTCAACCCAGCCTTCACGGAGATCACCGGATACACTGAGGCCGAGGTTGTCGGCGCGCCCCTGACGCAGTTGCAGATCAATGCCGGTCGTGAAGAGGTATTCGCGGGCCTGCGCACCGACCCCGGGCAGAGCGGGCGTTGGCGGGGCGAGGTTTGGAAGCGACGCAAGGATGGTGAGCCGTTTCGCGCCCGGATGGCGGTCACCGGGGTCACCAGCGCTAACGGGGACCTCGCCGAATACGTGATCGTCTTCAGCGACATCACGCGCCTGCACCGCACCGAGGAACAGCTCGACCTGGCCAAGAACTACGACGCACTGACTGGACTGGCCAATCGGGGCCAGTTCCGCGGTCGCCTACAGGACGCACTGCAGCGCGCGCGGCGCAGCCGCAGCCAATTGGCCGTGCTGATCCTCGACCTTGATCGCTTTCACGTCATCAATGAGTCGCTAGGACAGGCGGGCGCCGATCAACTGCTGGTCTTGATCGCCGGTGCACTCACGCGGGGGCTGCGTCCGAGCGACACGATCGCGCGGCTCGGTGGTGATGAATTCGGGCTCCTCCTCGAACCGGTCGCGAGTACACACGAGGTCGCCGGCATGGCCAGCCGACTCCTGGCGCTCTGCGCCGAGCCCAAGATCATCGACGGCGAGACGCTGGTCATCACCGCGAGCATCGGCATTGCGCTCTACCCAACCGACGGCCAGACGGGAGAGACGCTGATGCGCCATGCCGACGTGGCGCTGAAGCAGGGCAAGGAGCAAGGCTGCCAGTCCCTGCAGTATTTCGAAGCGGCCTTGGCGCAGAGTGTCGAGACGCGATTGCGGCTCGAGTCCGGCCTGCGTCGGGCGCTCGCCAATCACGAGCTCGAACTTTGTTACCAACCTCAAGTCCACCTGGCCGACCGTCGCCTCATTGGTGCCGAAGCCTTGCTGCGTTGGAGGAGCGAGCAGCTCGGGCTCGTGTCGCCGCTGCAGTTCATCCCGATTGCCGAGGAGCTCGGCTTGATCGGCGAGATCGGCCGGTGGGTCCTGGCCGAGGCCTGTGAGCAGCTCGCAGCTTGGGATGCCGCGGGGTTGCGGCTGCCGAGACTGGCCGTCAACTTATCGACACTGCAGCTTGAGCAGGGCGACCTGGTTGCGGACATCCAGCGACTCTTGGCACAGACGGGCCTCGACCCGGCCCGTCTCGAGCTCGAAGTCACCGAGTCGCTGATTATGCGCCAGGCGGACCGGGCGATTGCCAGCCTTCACGCGCTGCGCCGGATCGGTGTGCGGCTCGCGGTCGACGACTTTGGCACCGGCTACTCCTCGTTGGCCTACCTGCGCCGCTTGCCGATCCATCAGCTCAAGATCGACAAGAGTTTTGTCGACGACCTAAGCCAGGATCCGCAAAGTCAAGCGATCGCCAGCGCGGTGATCGCCCTCGGCAGCAGTCTTGATCTGGAGGTACTTGCCGAGGGCGTGGAAACCCAGGAGCAGGCCAACTGGCTGCTCGATGCCGGCTGCGAGCTGGGTCAGGGCTACCTGTTCGACAAGGCATTGAGTGCGGGCGACCTGGTCGAGCGCTGGTTGGGCGGTGCTGCGGCCACTCGCGGTTGATCCAGGCGGGCAGCTTTGACGTGGGATGGGAATAGCTCGGCGGCGACACCGTGAGCCATCTGCAACTGGTCTTGCAGGCGAAGCACTGGAGGACGGTGCTGGTGTGGTGACCGCCGACGTGACGGTCAGCCCCGATGCGACGCCGACGGAGGCGATCCCGGAACGATTCTGGCTGCCGAAGCAGATGCCGCAAGAATGGGTCGATTCCTGGGACCGTTGGTTTGCACGGGGAGAGGATTACTACCAGACCGTAACGCTTCCGTATCTGGCCCGTGGTGAGATCGCGGAGTATGTCCCGCCTTACATGAGATGAAGCCGGCTGCGGGTTGTCGCCAGGCGTCGTCGCGCTAATCTCGTAATCCTCTCGCCAGCGCTGGATTTAGCAACGTCTGCTATGGGTCGGAAGCTGTCCTTGCGGACTGATCTAGGCGGTTCCGGGCTGCCATGCGAGGAGAGTACGCTGGGAACAGACTCCCCGAGCACGCAGCGCGCACGACACCCATGACCGATCATTGCTCTACTACCTCGGTCTGCTCAGCTTTGCCGGCGAGCGCGAGGGCCGGCCGCTGCTCAAGATACCCAACCGCACCGTGCGCCAGCTCATGTACGGTTATCTGCGCGCGGCCTATGACGAGGTTGGCGTATTTCGCCCCAGCACCTATGAGATTTCCGACCGCCTCAACAAGATGGCCTACCGCGGCCAATGGGAAGGCTTCTTCGACTATTTGGCGGAAGAGATCGCCCAACAGGCCAGCATCCGTGACTTCCTGCAAGGCGAAAAGGTGCTCCAGGGCTTCCTTCTCGCCTGGCTCAACCTCTCACCCTATTTCCGCGTCTTCTCCGAGGTTGAGCAGGGCGGCGGTTTCGTCGATCTCTACCTGGCGCCGTTCTACTTCCGCTACCCGGACATGCGCCATGCCTACCTGATCGAGCTGAAATACCTCAGCCGCTCGGGCGACAGGCCCGCCAAGCGCGCACAGCTCATCACCGACGCCCAGTCCCAGCTGCGCCGCTATGCCGCCGATGCGCGCATCGGCGCCGAGCTCGGCGCTGCGACCCTGCACCCGATCCTGCTGCTCTACAGCGGCTGGGAGCTGGTGCATCGCGAGGCGGTGGCGAGCTAGGAACACAAACCGGCCCGCTAGACAAGCTGTTGCAGCTGTCCCAATAATTGGACCTCGCTCAGCAAGGCTTCGCCTAAGCCAACACCCTGAGACAACCTGGATGCGTTGTGCTTGGCTGCCCTGGTTGCTACCAGATCTCGTCGACGCCGATACGCAGACTCGGCAGCAGCAGCGGTGCCACGACTTCGCCTGGCTCCGGTCTTAGGACCAGCCGATAGTCGTCGACGCCGGGCTCCCGGAACAGCTCCAGGCGCCGATGCTGGAGGTCGACCAGCCAGACCTCGGGGACCCCGTGAGCCGCATACAGAGGTACCTTGACCTCGCGGTCGTAGCGCAGCGAGCTGTCGCAGACCTCGATCACCAATAGCGTATCGGTTGGCGTGGGATTCGCGCCTTCGTAGAAGTCATCGCGCGGGCGTAACAGCATCAGGTCCGGCTCGGGCTCCGAACGGGGTTGCAGCGTCAGCGGATTCTGCACGGAGATCAGCGCATCGTCCCCAACTCGCAAGGTCAACAGTCGGTTCAGGCGATTATTCTTTCCGGCATGATCAGGTTTGATCGGTGGCATGGCACGCAGCGCTCCGTCAATCAGTTCGACGCGGTCGTCTTCATCGAAGATCCCAGCCTGGATCATCTGATGGTAGGCATCGACGCTCAATGGAAAGATCGGACGTGTCTCTGCGAGGAGGGGCTCAGCGTCGACAACAGGCATGGTAGACCTCCGGTCGATAGGAAACGGGCGATCGCGGCAGTGTCGGCTCGCGTTGGGTTGGATCAACGAAATCGCTGATGACAGTACCAGATGTGCCTCATATCGTCAGCGCCTGGATCACCATCGGCACCTTGGCACACGGCGCGTTGGAACTCAGAGCCTGCAGCTTGCCGAGACGATTGCCTGGTTGCTGCCAGCGGTCGGTCTGACGATCGGAGCCGAGTTCATGAACGGGGCGGGTATCAAGCTAAAATCAGGCTTCAGCTTTCTGGTTGGGCTGCTGTTGATGGGCCTGAGCTCGTTGGTGGTCCTGCCATCGCTCGGCGCCGTGCGCGATGCGGATCGACTCGAGCATCAGCGGATGAATGCGCCGGTTGCGCACATAGAGCCGCAGAACGGTCGAGGTGCCGCACAGCACCGTCGCCTGATGCCGACTGATCGCATTGGCCACGCTCAGCGCATCAGTGGGGTCAGGATGGCAGATCATCGGGATGCCTTCGACCAGCGGCATGAAGGTGGTCACGGTAAGGCCGAAGGCATGAAACAGCGGCAGCGTGGCCATGATCCGGTCATCGTGCAAGGTGTCCAGCATGTCCGAGACCTGGGTCAGGTTGGCCATGATGTTCGCGTGGGTCAGCTCGACCCCCTTGGTTGTGCCCTCGCTCCGACGGCAAAGCAGGTGCTGGCGCCGGGCCGCGAATGCAGTGTCACTGGATGCTCGAGCAGTTGGCGCAGTCGTTGCCTCACGGAGAGCCCGAGCCCCATGCCCGTTGGACGGCGCTGGTCGCTCCGTGGGAGTTGGACAAACTCATCGAAGATCCTCTGCTGCTGGTCGAGCGCAATGCCTTTCCCATTGTCTCGGACCTCGATCACAACGCGGTCATGGCAACAGCGAGCACCCACCAGCACCCCCGACGGGATCGTACTGGTCGAAGAGCACGACCATCATCAACAGCAGCACACCGAGACGGAAGAGGTAGCTGTGCAGCGAGATCAGCAGACCCAGATTCCAGATCTTCAACGCTCGATCAACCCGAGCCGCAGCGCCTCCTGGACCGTATCGGTGCGATTGCTGGTGTGAAGACGGTCCGTCAGTCGCGCCAAGTGCGCCTTCACGGTATGCACGGATTTCCAATTGATCAGCGATCTCTTTGTTGGTTCGCCCTTTCGCGAGGCAATCGGCCCGCGCGAGGCCACTTGCGGCCATCGATGAGACAAGCAGTCCGAGGCGAAAACCGAGATTGTGCGGCATGGTGCTCTGCTCAATCCTCGAAGGCCTGGTTCTCAACGTTGAGCAGCCGCACCGGGTGGATGGCCTCGAACGGGAGGCTGCCTTCTTTGAAGACTTGTTCGAGTGCAGCGCTGTCGCCACCCCCCTTTTCTGCCGTTTCGTGAGTGCCTGCAGCTGGAGCGCGGCGCGTTCGCTGCTGATGCGCTCGGTGGCGAGGTCGCACGAGCACGGCACCGGACACTGGTGACGCGGCCCCGCGCGGCGGGGCCTTGCGTCATCCGGTGACCGACCGGATCGCAGCTTGAGGCCTCTGTCCTGCGGTCGCGGAGCGTTGATGGATCAGGCGCATCAACTGGACTTGGCTGTTGGTGTCGGTCTTCTGCAGCACAGACCGGAGCTGGGAACGAACGGTATGATACGAGCGGTGCAGCCGATCCGCCGATCTCTTCAGGGACCCGGTGTCGACGAGCACTTCCACCAGTTTGGCCTCGGCGGGAGTGAGTCCGTACCCGACGGCCAGGGAGTCGTAGTCAGGCTGTGGCGCATGCGCATGCATCGGGATCGCTGCTTGTAACGCAAGGGCACGCACGATGTGCGCGGCGTATTGATTCAGGACCGCAAGCTCTGTGTCCTCGTAACTCCCGGCGCCCTTTGGACGTGGCAGGTTCAACTGTATCAATCGTCCGTCCTGGCATCGGAAACGCCCTCCCGACGTGTAGTAAACGCCGTTCTTGACCCACCAGTCCTGGAAATACTCCGTCTTCACCAACTCCTTATAAGGCACGTATCGGTCCCCCGCCACAAAGCTGTTCTTCGGCAGGTTCCCCGCCTCGAACAGCTCGGTCCATGGGCAACTCGCATGGTAATAGTCGACGTACTCTTGCCAGAGTGATTCCTCAGGATTCGAGATCGAGAGCATCTCGACACCGCCAGAGCGCTCGTCGATCGCGAACATGAGGCTCTGCTCGGCCCCGAACTGGCGTCTGATACGCTCGATGACATCGTCCCAGTTCGAGCGCCCCAGGGGCACATCGTAGATCTGCCCGATCAAATCCAAGCTCACCATCGCACCACCCCCCTCGAGAAGCAGACATGGTCGCGGTGGCAAGCGCATCGAGCGTGCCGTCGTACGAACGCTTGCCCTGAGGGTCTTGATTAGAGCTGACTTCCCACGCTCATGCAACCGCTCGGACGCTCGACTGGCCGCCACCAGCGGTCCCGGACATCGTCCAAATCGTCTGCGCGTTTCACCCAAATGGGTGATTCCATGACCTCGACGATGCGGTAGAAATACTCCACATTGATCAAGAGTTGGGAGGGGTCACCGTGAAGATCGATGTCGATGTCGCCGTGATCGGCGCAGGCCATGCCGGTCTGAATGCGGTCAAGGCGGTCCGCAAGACCACCGACCGCTGGGTCCTGATCAATGGTGGCCCCCTCGGCACCACCTGTGCCCGGATCGGCTGCATGCCCTCGAAGGTCGCGATTCACCTGGCCGACACCTACAAGACCCGGGATCGGCTCAGCCGCTTCGGCGTCTCCGGCGGAGAGGGCCTCGCGCTCGATGAACGCGGCGTCCCCGCACATGACCCGCAGACGCTGCAAGTGGGGCGCCTGCCGATCTACCTGGCGGGCGATGCGGATGGCCGGATCGCGAACCTGCAGCGCGCCGCCGAGCAAGGGCGGATCGCCGGCCACAACGCGACCCATCGCAAAGCGCTGCGCTACCGCCACCGAACGCCGATGTCGATCATCTTCTCCGAGCCGAATATCGCCTTCGTCGGCAGCCGATTCGCGGAGCTGGATCAAGATAAAACGGTGGTGGCGACCCAGCGTTTTGGGCCGGTTGGGCGGGCGCTGATCATGGGCCAGAACCGGGGCCTGCTGCGGGTCTATGCGGCGCACAAGAACGGGCGGCTGCTGGGCGCCGAGATGGTCGGCCCACGCTGCGAGCATCTGGCGCACCTGCTGGCCTGGGCGGTGGAAAGTCGGATGACCGTGAGCCAGGCCCTGGATATGCCCTTCTATCACCCCGTCATCGAAGAGGCGTTGCAAGACGCGCTGCTCGAATTACGCGGACAGATCGAGCGTGCCAAGGACGACAAGCGCCGCTTCGTCTGGTTTAGGAGCCCCGCCCCACAAGGATAGATCTTCAAAGCCATTCTTCAGGAGCCGCCATGACTGATTTGCTGCCTCGTGTCATCCGTTCCGGCAAGCCCTTGCTGCTGTATGCCGTGATTG
>NZ_JBUDPI010000087.1:0-11949 GCF_054919635.1 Halochromatium sp.
CTTGTTGGCCGCTGTCGCCGCGTCGCTTCGCTGATGCCTTCCTCGGCCGCCAGCTCAGCGAGCGGTCGGTTATGCGGCGGCAGCATCTTGCGCAACACCGCCTCTTTGCGTTCTTCACAATATCTCGGCACGGGTCTCTCGCCTCCGCCCCCTGATGGGTTGACTCCTTTACAGTCTCAGGTGGTGGAGGCGACAATTAGCCGGACCGAGGGGGGTATTTTCAGCAGGATAGTGGGTTACGAATGTGTCGGGTTTAAAACCAAAGCTAATAATACTCAATGCGCTTCTTTTCCTGCTGAGTTCCCAGTCCAGCGCGATCGAATCGGTTCCTATCCAAGGCCAGCCTCGGAATCAGCCAGTAAAGCGAGTGATAATACACGCTACAGGCGGACCTGACTGTGTCGCGTCAAGAAGCTTTAAGGGTGGGTCGTTATCTGGAATAGTCGCACACTTTAGAGAAAATCAGGAGAAGATTAGTATCCATTATATCATAGGACGAGATGGCCAGGTCGTCAGTATGGTTCCAGAGTCGCAAGTTGCCTTTCATGCAAGGGGTCACAACTCAGACTCTATCGGAATTGAGCTCGTTAACAACGGTGATGGGCGTGACCCGTTCACAAAAGCTCAGATTCACAATCTCGCGAACCTGCTGGCTGAGATATTACGAAGAAATCAATTGGGCTTGCTTGCACTTCAGGGCCATTCTGAGGTCGACGATGATTATCTAAACTGCGATGGAAGGAGGATGAAGCGCAAACAAGATCCGGGCGGTGCTTTTCCATGGGGACAGCTACTAGCCGATCTAAGGCTTAGGCTGCAACCTGTCAAAACACCTGTTCTGGTTCCTGAAAGATCTCGTTCTGGGAACGCCACGCCCACGACGAGGAGTAACGGGTCAATTTTTCGACGATGAGTGCAACAGTTCAGCAGCAAGGCTGTCGATCGAAGCCGCCCTTGATCTTGTCACGCGCTGTACTGCCGATAAGTACAAGTACTCCGGGGCGCGAGCACTATGTGCCACTGAGATCAATGCCCCACTGACGGCCGCGGCGACGACAGCAAGCCGACAGCCGGATAACGAGCGCGGATGGCGCGCAGCTCTGCCAACCGGCGCGCCGAGCCTGGTGGATGCGATGCGCTGCACTGCGAGCGCGCCAACTGGCCCAGCGACAGCCCGTTCGGCATCCCGCAGCTGAAGCCTCAGGCCTTTGACCTTCCGCCGCACGTCCGCCTGCTACCGTACCGCTCCCGGCTCGACCGGCTCTATCTGACCCGCGACTGCTGCCCTTTCTACGTCGACGACTACCGCTTTGAGTCCACGTGGACCTGCCTCGACATCGGTGCGCGCCATGTCGTCGGGCCTCGGCTCAGTGAAGAGCCAACGATCTATGCTGATGTCAAACGCGCTCTCGATGCGGTCCTGAGAAGCCAGAACAGCTCAGCCCCGCGATCCTGGCCCTAGAGCTGATCGGCCGTATCCGTCGCGGTCTGCTTCTGCGAAGGGAGATCCCCCATCGCGCTGGGGTTCTGCGCTGGTCTCGAGTTGATGCTCGCGTTCGCCTCCGTCGCGCCCCGGGGGCCGCTCGGCAAACAGAGCTATCTCGCCGTGCTGTTGGCGTTCCAGGGGCAATGGGCCCAAGCGCCTTGCCCTGAAACCTGTGAATTGGGGCATGAGCCCGTATGCCGAGAATGTGACGTCGACGAGTCCCAAGCAGCCATCTTGTGGCGATCGTGGTCATTAGCAGGTGGGGCAGTTTGGGGCGGCCTCTTTGTGTTTGCTCGTGACAGCTCGAGTAAGCTCAAACGGCGGGATGGACAACTCAGAGGCAGAGAGAGACGATAAGAGCACCTTAGTCTCCTCCCTGCCACCTGAGGACTGCTCGATGCTCGCCCCAACGACCTACCTCATCCCAAAACGTACACGCCCGATCTGGTCTCCGAACCTCGAGCCCATCGCCCTGGAGGTAGCAACGACGGTCGAACTGCCGTTGCTCGGTTACGTGACCGCCGGCTGTCCGGTGGAGACACCCGAAGACAACGCGAAGGTTCAGGTGCCGAGCCATCTCGCGCGCAAGGCGAGCTATGCGCTGCGGGTACGCGGACACTCGATGATCGACGACCAAATCCAAGACGGTGACATCATTCTGATCGAGCAGCGCGAGACAGCGGAGAATGGCGAGACGATTGTGGCGTTGATTAACGGTGAACGGGTGACTCTGAAACGCTTCTACGTGGAGTCGGACGGGATCCGTCTGCAGCCAGCCAACCCGGAGATGGCCCCCATTTATCTCAAGCACGAAGAGCTCGAGATCCTCGGCATCGTCACTGGAGTCATGCGATTGACGGAAGAGCGCTCCTGAGCGCAGGGCGCAATGATCGGTGAAGAGGCAGGAAGCTGAATCGCATGTTGTCGGTCCTGGATTTGATCAAGGCGTCAGCAATGCCTGCGCCAGCTGATACGTGTCAAGGGGAGTCGGGTTGCGTTGGCATTCGCAGCGCTAGCTTGCGTCCCGCCAACCACACCAGCAGCAGAACCGGTACACCGATTAGCGTCGTAAAGATGAAAAAGCCCGGATAGCCGATGCCGTCGACGATCGAGCCGGAGTAGCCGCCGATCACCTTTGGCAGCAGCGTCATCAGCGAGCTGAAGATCGCGTACTGCACGGCGGTGAACGACACGCTGGTCAGACTGGACAAGAAGGCGACAAAGGCAGCGCTGGCGAGGCCGGCGGCGAGGTTGTCGGCGGCAACCGTTAGGTAGAGCAGTGGCAGGCTATGACCGACATAGGCGAGGGCGACGAAGATCAGGTTGGTCAGCGCCGACAGCACAGCCCCCAGCATCAGGATGCGCATCACGCCAAAGCGCGTTGCCATCAGCCCGCCGATGAAGCCGCCGGCAATACTGACCACGACACCAAAGGTCTTCACCGCCTGGGCGATCTCGGGCTTGGTGAAGCCTAGGTCTTGGTAGAAGACATTGGCGATCACACCGAGCACGATATCCGAGATCCTGTACAGGCCGATCAGCGCTAGCAGCAATAGGGCTGTCTGCAGCCCATAGCGGCGGAAGAAATCCAGCACCGGCGCCACCCAGGTCTGGCGAGCCATCTCGCGATTCACCGCGCCGACGCGCACCAACGCCCAGCCGACGAGCCCTGCGATGCCAAGCGCAAGCGCGAAATGTAAGCTCTCGAGGAAGAAGGCGCCGATCGGACCGCCGCCGGCGGCTTGCTTCAAGCCGGCGATCCCGTCACTGGTGAAAAAGAAGGTCGCGGCAAAGGCGGCGACTGCCAGCAGGAAGACCAGCACGAGACGTGCGTAATCAGAAGGACCGTACTGATAGGTATCGGCGCGCTCGACGTCGGGCTCGCGCACCATCAAGGTGGTGACGACGCCGATCAGCATGGTCGCGGCCATGATCAGATAGGTCAGCCGCCAGGCGCCGTAGGAATACTGCTCCATCGACGACATAAAGGCCGCGGCAAGGAACAGTGCCCCGGCGCCGCTGGTGACCATACCGACGCGGTAACCGGCAATGTAGGCCGCGGACAGCATGCCCTGCAGCGCCGGCGGGGCGATCTCGATCCGATAGGCGTCGATGCAGATATCCTGCGTGGCGGCCGAGAAACCGAGCATCACCGCGGCGAGCGCCATCAGGACGAGGCTGTGCGAGCCCTCGGCCGGATCGACTGAGGCCATCAGCGCGATGGCAGTGATGATCGCGATCTGCGATAACAGCAGCCAGCCGCGCCGGCGCCCTAGACGGCGGGTCAGCCAGGGCAGCGGCAGCCGATCGACCAGCGGCGCCCAGATAAACTTGAACGAATAGCCAAGCGCAGCCCAGCTGAAGAAGGTGACGGCGCTGCGCTCGACACCGGCCTCGCGCAACCACAGCGATAAGGACGAGAAGATTAGTAGCAGTGGGATGCCAGCGGCGAAGCCAAGGAACAACATGCTAAGCACGCGGGGATCGCGCAGGGCGCCGAGTCCCTGGCGCCAGCCCTGACGCTCGTCAGCCGGGCTGGTTCGGGACGCTGCTGTTGCAGCAGCGTAGGAGACGTTTGTCTTGGAGGTTGTCATCAGACTAAGCAGTTACAGCCAATCTCGCCAGGGCGCGTCATGCTAACCCGAATAGGCCAGGTTTGCGCGCACCGGCTGCAGGCTACACTGAGTCCAAACAGGAGCGAGTCCCAGAGCAGGGCGACCGCCATCCACGCCATTTAATCACTCACCACTCACCACGCCGCTCATCCGGCACATGGACCTGAGCCACCTCTTATCCGACCTCTGGATCATCAGCTTCATCGGCCTTCAGGTGGCTGCGGTGATGCTGACCACCACCCACCTGGTGCTCAGCAATCGCGACGTGCCGTCCACGGTTGGCTGGACCGGATTGGTGCTGCTGACTCCGCTGGTCGGCGTGGCGCTGTACTGGGTGTTCGGCATCAATCGCATCAAGCGCAAGGCGCATCGGTTGCGACCAGAGACCTCGATCCAGAGCGACGAGGCCAGCGTGCGCGCCGAGCAGCGCGCCCATCGTCTGCTGGAGCGTCGGTTTCCGCGGCTGATCCCGCTTGGCCATCTGGGTGATGAGCTAACCCTCTCGGTGCTTGAGGCGGGCAATCGACTGACCCCGCTGGTCAATGGCGACGCCGCCTATCCGGAGATGCTCGCCGCGATCGATGCCGCGCAGCGCAGCGTGGCGCTCTCGACCTACATCTTCGACAACGACGTCGCCGGCCAGCGCTTCATCGCCGCGCTGCAGCGGGCCCATCAGCGGGGTGTCCAGGTCAGGGTGCTGATCGACGGCGTCGGCCAGTGGTACAGCCGTCCACACACACCTAAGGTCTTACGTCAGTTCGGCATCCCGACTGGCGTCTTCCTCGAATCGGCGTTGCCGATCCGTAACCCGTACGTCAACCTGCGCAACCACCGCAAGATCCTCGTGGTTGATGGGCGCCTTGGCTTTACGGGCGGACTCAATCTGCGCGAGGGCTGTCTGCTTGAGCGCAATCCGCCGCATCCAGTGCAGGACCTGCATTTCAAGGTCGAGGGGCCGGTGGTGCGCGGACTTGTCGATGCATTCGGGCTCGACTGGGCCTTCACCACCGGCGAGCGACTGGGCTGCGATGCCTGGTATCCCGTCTTGGAGCCAGTAGGCGACAGTATCGCGCGCTGTGTCCCCGATGGCCCTGACGAGGATTTTGATGTGCTGCGCCGCTTGATTCTCGGTGCTTTGGGTCATGCTCAGCGGCGGGTGCGCATTGTCACGCCCTATTTCTTGCCGGATCAGACCCTGATCACGGCATTGAACGTGATCGCCATGAGCGGGGTCGAGGTGCAGATCCTGGTCCCGCAGCGCAACAACCTGCGCTTCGTGCAATGGGCCGCCGAGGCCCAGGCCGAGCAGATCCTGGAGGGGCGCTCGCGGATCTTCGTCACGCCGCCGCCTTTTGATCATAGCAAGCTGATGTTGGTGGATGATGCCTGGTGCTTCGTTGGCTCGGCAAACTGGGACCCCCGCAGCCTGCGCCTGAATTTCGAGCTGAATATCGAATGCTACGACAGCGCACTCGCGCAACAGCTCAATGCGCTGATCGACGAGAAACTGGCCAGCGCCATCGAGATTCGCGCCGATGACATGCGCGCCCGCACCCTGCCGATCCGGCTGCGCGATGGCTTCGCGCGGTTGCTGACCCCGTATCTTTGATGCCTTGAGCTGACGACTCGGGTGCCTCCACCTTCACAGTGCGATTGCAGTAGACTTCGCAGTCATGCCCGCTTTCAGGTTTGACACTCATTTCCGGGGGGTGCGATGACCGACCTGGCCACGCTGTACCAGACCGACTACGCCGCCTGGGCGGAGCGTATGCGATTTCTACCCTGACGCGCGCTGAGACTCATCCACATGCTGACACGCCTCGAGACCATCACGCTGCAGACGACCTCTCCGATCCAGCTCGTCGATATCACGGAGCAGGTGCGCGCCTGCTGTGCGCGTAGCGGGGTGCGCGACGGACTGGTCACCCTCCTCTCGCGCCATACCACAGCGTCGATCTGCCTCAATGAGCGCGAGACGCAGCTCCAGCGCGATATGGTGACCTTCCTAAAACGCATGGTCCCGCGCGATGGCGATTATCTGCACAACCTGGCGCCGGTCGATGATCGCGATAACGCGCATGCGCATCTGATGGCCCTGTTCACCAATGCCTCAGAGACCATCCCGATCGCTGACGGTGAGCTGTTGCTCGGCGGTTGGCAGTCGGTGTTCTTCGTCGAGCTGGACGGGCCGCGGCCGGAGCGTGCCGTAACCCTTCAGTTTCTTGGTCAGGCCGCGGAGGATTAAGCAACCATGCGAGCTGCTGATATCGATGGTTTCTACAGCGATGCCTCAACGCTCGACGCCGAGGCGCATTTGATCCTGGACTACCGGATCGAGTGCCTTGGTGATCCGCGTGTCGCCGCCGCGCATCTGTGCAGTGAGCAGTCGACTGCGCAATGGCGCCGGGTCGATGTCGAGGAGGACTATCGCCCGCGCTTCGCCGCCAAGGTGTTGGACCTGGAGGTCGAGACCGAGCTGTCTGGCACCAGCTATCCGCTTGCCCCGCCGGTCGATGGCCCGGTCAAGGTCTGTCGGGTACGGATTGCGCATCCGCACGCCAACTTCGGTCCCCGTATCCCGAATCTGCTTAGCGCGATCCTGGGTGAAGGCCCCTTTTTCGCCCCCGATGTGCCGCTGATCAAGTTGCTTGATGTCCAGTTTCCGGACAGCTTCTTGGCCGCCTTCGACGGGCCGCAGTTTGGTCTCGATGGACTGCGGGACCTTTGGGATGTGCGGGATCGACCCTTCTTCTTCGGCGTGATCAAGCCCAACATCGGTTTAGACCCCGAGCCCTTTGCCGAGCTTGGCTATCAGGGCTGGCTCGGCGGGCTCGATATCGCCAAGGATGACGAGATGCTGGCCGACCCCGACTGGTCACCGATCGCGCGCCGCTCGGAACTGCTCGGCACCGCTCGCCAGCGCGCCGAGCAGCAAACCGGTGAGCCCAAGGTCTACCTCGCCAACATCACCGATGAGGTCGACCGGCTGCTGCCGTTGCATGATGTGGTGGTCGGCAATGGCGCCAATGCGGTCATGGTCAACGCGCTGCCGGTTGGGTTGAGCGCGGTGCGCATGCTGCGCAAGCAGGCACAGGTGCCGCTGGTGGCGCATTTCCCATTGATCGCAGCCTCGAGTCGGCTGCCGCATTTCGGCGTGCACAGCCGCGTCTGGACCAAATTGCAGCGATTGGTCGGGTACGACGTCGTGATCATGCCGGGCTTTGGGCCGCGGATGATGACAGCGGAGGATGAGGTGCTCGAATGCATCGCCGCCTGCGTCGAGCCGATGGGGCCGATCAAGCCCTCTCTGCCGGTGCCGGGTGGCAGCGATTCGGCCGCGACCCTGCCAGGCGTGCATGAGCATGTCGGCAATGCGGATTTCGGCTTCGTGCCTGGTCGCGGCGTGTTCAGTCATCCGATGGGGCCGCGCGGCGGAGCCGCGAGCCTGCGCCAGGCCTGGGAGGCGATCGCCGCCGGTGTGCCGCTCACTGAGCATGCCGCCCAGCATCCAGAGCTAGCGGCGGCGCTCGGGGCCTTTGGTTAAGAGAGATGAGGCCGGCGTCCGCTGGACGCCGGCTAAGAAGGCCGTGTTTAGAGGGCGATTTGTGGCCGCGCAGGCTTCCGCAGCAGCTTGCGATTGAGCTTGAGTAAGGTCTCCAGGCTCTTCCACTGCACCAGGATCAGCGGCAGCAGCAGCACGAAGAAGGCCGGCGTCAGCGGGGTGATGAGGTCGTTGCCGACCAGCCCGAACATGATCCAGAACCAGCCGAAGACGAAGAAGGCCACCCCTGGGCAGATCAAGCTGTAGGCACCAGGGCTCTTTTGCTCGCCGCTGATGTAGTCGCGGAAGTAGCCCAGGCGCTGCATCACCACGTAGCCGAGCAGACCGAACAGGATCTCGAGCGAGAGGATGATCGAGGTCAGCACGAACAGCGCCGGCTTCGGCACTGTCAGGTCAAAGCCATGCTGCAGACCCATGATCAGCCGCACCAGGGTGATCCCGGACAGGGTCAAGATTGGGATCAAGATCCACAGGCTCGGCGAGGCGCTGGCGGTAAGCCCGTGGCGCAGCATGGCGTTGACGCCGACCACCAGCTTCACCAGCCCGAGCAGCGCCGAGAGGCTCAGGAAGAAGATCGCGAAGAACAGTCCGATCGCATTGATGAGCTGATTCTGGCTCATCGCACCGGGTGCGGCAAAGGCGACAGCAATCATGGCGAAGGCGAAGATCGGCATCATCTGACTCAGATTGGCGTTGCCGATGAAGTCGAATGATCCGGTCATCACCAGTCGTGACAGATAGTTACCGTACATGCGCAGGGCCGCAGCGCCGAGAACGATCAGCACCACCAGGACCCCAGGGAATAGGTACTCGGCAATGCTCCACAGACCTGGAATGGTGGCGGCTCCCACCGCGAACAGGACATTGATGGTCATGGTCAGCGTCAGCGGGATGGCCATGAAGGCAACGTCCTTATTGCGGGCCTCGATCTGCGCCAGATCGGTTGTCCTGCGCCAGCGCCGATACTGCAGCAGGTTCCAGATGAGCAACCGGATGTGCATCACAGCCATCGCCAGCATGGCGGCGACGCCGAGGACGATGAGGGGACGCACCCAGTCGGCTCCAGTCGCCCAGAGGCTCAGCAGATCATTGGCCGTCACCACCGGGGTGTCCGGGTGTGGCACCAGGAACATGAAGTACAGGAAGAAGGTCACGGTGAGCCCACCGGCACCCAGGGCGGAGAGGAAATAGAGCGGGTGATAGTCCCGCTTGGATGTCTCAGTCATGGTACTGCTCCGATTGAGAAAGGAATATCGGGCAGTATTTAAGACTATCCTAATACTGTAATGGAGACACCGCAATGGCGGCCGTGCCGGCGCGGTCCCAACGCTCGTTGGGCTGACGGGCCAGCAAGATCGCTTAGATGGCTGACGTGGGTCTCTAGGCGCCAGCGGGGGCGCCAGCGGGATGGAAACGATCTGCGTCCTTTGCCACAGATGGCTCAGTGCCGATGCTGGACCTGCTGGTGTCGAGCAGATAGGGCTCAAGCATCGTTCGCAGATCGACCTCAGCGCGCAGGCGGCGGCAGAGCATGAAGATGCCAGCGAATTTGCGCTGCAGGAACATGGTCGCTGGCTCCGGCATATGGCTGAACATCTGGTCGTTGAACATGTCTCGGCCGCGTGCAAACACCCGCTCGAACAGCGTCGAATGGCCGAAGTCGTAGGGGCCGGTGCTGGTGATGACCTC
This sequence comes from Halochromatium sp., assembly GCF_054919635.1. NCBI lineage: Bacteria > Pseudomonadati > Pseudomonadota > Gammaproteobacteria > Chromatiales > Chromatiaceae > Halochromatium > Halochromatium sp. Next base: position 9,353 of record NZ_JBUDPI010000087.1, read on the forward strand.
ACCGGAGAGGCTGATCAGATCGACTAGGCGAGCGGCCTGTTCGGCAGGGACATCGTCGCCGATATAGCCCAGTGCAATCGCACCCTGCTGCATCCCCGCTTGGTCATTGGCAAGCGTCGCGCGGGCCAGCGCTCGATAGCCATCGATCAGCGTTGGCGAGACCGCACGCGTGGCGCCAAAGTCGAGCAGCACGATCCGGCGTGACTGGGCATCGTAGAGGAAGTTGCCGAAGTTCGGATCGGTCTGCACCAGTGCAAACTCGAACAGCTCGCGGATCATCAATCGCGACATCAAGGTCGCAACCCGGTTGCGCTCGCTGCGGCTGAACTGGCTGGCGGTCAGCTGGTCAATCGAGACGCCCTCGGCAAAGTCCATGGCCAGGATGCGCGAGGTCGAGAGGTCCTCATGCACCGCGGGCACCAGGAAGTCTGGATCATCACCGATCAGCGCGCGATAGGCCAGCAGCGACGCGGCCTCAGCCTGGTAATCGGCCTCCTCGTGCAGCTGCAGCCGCGCCTCCTCAAGCATCGGCATCGGGTCGAAGCCTTCCGGCATCATGCCGAAGTTTCGGCTCAGGAAGGCGAGATTGGCGATGTCGCTGTCGATGCTCTCGCGCACACCCGGGAATTGGACCTTGAGTGCTAATCGGCGGCCATCGCGGGTCTCGGCGCGATGCACCTGGCCAATCGAGGCGGCGGCGATGGGCTGGAACTCGAAGCGTTTGAATTGCTTGTTCCAGTCCTTGCCCCACTCAGCGGTGAGCACGCGGTTGAGCTGGCTCAGCGGCATCGGCTCGGCGCGATCGCGCAGGGTCGCCATGATCTGGGCGGCCTCGGGCGTGAAGACGTCGGAGCCATCCATCGACATCAGTTGTCCCATCTTCATCACCGCGCCGCGCATGCGCGCAAGACGGTTGGTGAGACGCTGCGTGGCCTCGGGGCTGAGACGGATGCGTTGACCGTCCCCCTCGCGGCTGCGGGCCAGGTCGATCATCCCGCGCAGCCCGATGCCGCTGGCGAAATCGGAGGTCGCGCGCCCCATGTGCCAGAGGCGGCTGAGGCGTTTACTCGGGACAGCCAGTCCCTTTGTCGATGTTTTGCTCGCCATGAATGAACTCTTGGTTGGTCGCTGTCGAGAGTTGTCCTAGTGGGTGCTCGACAATTAATGCACAAGCCTAACAGCGCCCATCATCGGTTGTAGATGACAGATCGCAGAAGCAGAGGAATCACCCCATGAGCAGCATGATGGCCGTGCTTTTGAACGGCCTTGCACAGATCGAGTACGACCGGACCAAACCCTTGCCCGACTACCAGGGTGCTTATCTCGAGAAGATGGACCGGAAGATGGAGTCAGAGGGTATCGATATCGATGGCGAGCGCATCCTTGCTCCGGCCCTCGAGCAAAAGGCGCAGTTTGTGGCCGCGAACCTGGCCAATGCGATCCTCACCAACGAGGAGGCCCAGGCTGCGGCGATGACCACCTGGCTTGCCGAACGGCTGCCCGAGCTCAAGCAGGTCAAGCTGCGCGAAGAAGAGGACGGCTTCGCGATCGAGCTCAACTTTGACGAGGCCTACATCCGACAGCATCCAGTTCAGATCACACCGCGCCGGCACTAGCCGTTTGTAGCCAGATACTCGCTGCCGCTGCCGTTGTTCTTCGAGCAGCCAGTCTGTGCTGACTGCGACGAGCTGCATGGCGATATCCTGCAGCGTGATCAGGTGGCCGAGACGCTCGAGAGTTTCGATGCCGTGGTGGTCAATGCCTTCTCCACAGGCCCAGGGCGTCGAGATTGATATGATGGAGTGAACGCCTCAAACACCCCGGATAGCGCGGTCGATCCGCGCCTTGGCCTCGACCCAGGCCGGATCGCCGATGCCCTCGAGCACTGAGCGTTCCATCAGCGCATAGGCGATCTGTCGTTGCTCGGCGGACAGATCGCCGAGCTTGCTGAGCTTAAAGAGACGACCTGCACGATCGTATTCCAGCGTGTTGACCAGGGCATATAGCGTGAGCGCCGCGGCCGATTCCGGCGCGGCCTCGATCACGGCGATGGTTTGCTCGATGGCTTGACTTGGTTCGATCATGGGTCCGTCTCTTCTCGTTGGCCATGAGTTGGCCATTACTCGCCGGCGATGGTCATCTCCTCGAGCAGCCAAGACCCGGTCGTCGTGCTGCCGACAAAGTCGCAATCGTTGCCGATCGCGACCACTCCCTTGAACATATCCTTCAGATTTCCAGCGATGGTGATCTCCTCGACCGGATACTGGATCTCACCATTCTCGACCCAAAAGCCGGTGGCGCCGCGCGAATAATCGCCGGTGACGTTGTTCACGCCCTGGCCCATCAGATCGGTCACGAACAGCCCAGTGCCCAGCTCGCGCAGCATCGCCTGCCGATCGCGCTCACTCATACCGACGCGCATGTTGCGCACACCGCCGGCATTGGCGGTTGTGGTCATGCCGAGCCGGCAGGCCGAGTAGTGATCGAGCAGATAGGTCTGCAGCACCCCATCGCGCAGGAGATCCTTTGGCGCGGTTGCGACGCCATCGCCATCGAAGGGCGCGCTGGCGAGACCGCGCGGTTTCAGGGGGTTCTCG
>NZ_JBUDPI010000088.1:0-11896 GCF_054919635.1 Halochromatium sp.
GCCGCCGCCGAACTTGACCTCATCGCCGTAGTGCGTCAGGTCTTCTTCGACCTCGATGATCAGGTCGGTATCGGCCAGGCGCAGCTTGTCGCCAGTGGTTGGACCGTACATCGATGCATAGGCCTGCCGGCTGATCTTGCTCATGCCTTGGTCTCCTGGTCGACGCTGGTATCGGCAGCTTCGTCGTCAGAATCGAGGTCGGGCTCCGGCTCCGGTTCCGGCTCAGGATCAAGCGGGCCCATCACCTCGCCGCGGAACCCATAGACGATCCGATCCCCGGCATAGGGGACCAGCGTGACGGTTCGCGACTGTCCAGGCTCGAACCGAACAGCAGTACCGGCCGGGATATCCAGCCGGTGACCACGCGTGGGGTCGCGATCGAACCGCAGCGCGGGATTGGTCTCGAAGAAGTGGTAATGGGAGCCGACCTGGATAGGCCGATCGCCCGTGTTCGCAACCTCGACCGACAAGGGCGGCCGGCCGGCGTTGAGCTCGATCTCGCCAGCGGCCGTGAAGAGTTCGCCTGGAATCATGCTGCGATCCTCAAGGTGGGTGAACGGGCTAGACGATCGGGTCGTGAACGGTGACCAGCTTGGTCCCGTCCGGGAAGGTCGCTTCAACCTGAACATCCGGAATCATCTCCGGAACACCGTCCATCAGGTCATCGCGGGTCAAGAGGGTGCGGCCATAGTCCATCAGCTCAGCGACCGTGCGCCCATCCCGGGCACCTTCGAGAATCGCACAGCTGATGAAGGCCACCGCCTCCGGATAGTTCAGTTTCAGCCCTCTCGCCTTGCGTCTTTCGGCGAGCAGGCCGGCCGTGAACAGCAACAGCTTATCTTTTTCGCGGGGGTTCAGCTCCATGGTCGACGCCTCGTCGAGTCGCGGATGTAGAGGTCATGAGTTTACGCCAGCAATGCCTGCCGATACAGCATCGAGCCCGATACAACATCAAGCCCGATACAACATCAAGCAAGGCACAGCCGAGAACGCGATCAAAAGGGTCGGACGCCTTGGACAACGGGAGATCAGGTTGCCCAGATGCGGGGCGCAGATGCCTGCAGCCCGAGCAACCTGGGACGCAAGCAACGCCAGAGCGCACGAAACTGGAGCATCACCGGCTCCACCTTGGTGGCAAGTGCGCGCGCGACGAGGAGATCGTCGAGCAGCGTCAGGCCGAGCTCAAGGCCAGGCTCAAGATTGGGCTCAAGACCGAGCTCAAGACCGGGCTGAGTGAAGACTCGATCCGGGTCCCGATCGGGGCGGAGGGCTGGGTACTGAGCCGAAACCACGGCCCGCGCGGCCTCGAGGTCCGCTGCCGTCGCGCCAGTCGCGATCAGCGTCGCCGTAATCGGTAGCCCGCGTAGGCCGCTCGGGCCGTTCAGGCCGCCCTGAGCAGGATTCGCCGGCTCAAGCCTCAGGCATTCGCTCAGCAACGGCTTGCCATCGCGCTCGATGCGCAGCCCGACCCTCGCACGCCCCCGATCGAAACGCTCGCTGATCGCCGGCCGGCCGAGGCTGAGGATCTCCCAGCCGATAAAACGAGCGCGACCATGCAGCGCGACCTGCGTCTGCAGATCGATACGCGCACCCGGAAACAGAATCGACTCCTGCGGCAGCCATTCAAAGACGCCGCCATCTTGGACCTCAAAGTGCTGTCGCTGCTGGGCCATCGCGCCAGCACTGCGATAGAGCTTGGCGGCGCCCGGTGCGGTCAGCAGCGCATGCGCGCCGGGCGCGACCTGCGTCTCGATCTCGAGGCGATCACCGCCGACCACGCCACCAGGCGGATGCAGCACGTACAGATGACAAGGCGCTCCCTCCGGATAGAAGGCGCGCTGCACTGTTAGCGGGCCGTGCTGTTGTTTTCGCGCCAGAACGGTGCGCTCGCCGCGTGGCTCGAACGCCAATGCGATACGCGCGCTCCAACCCGGTGCACCAGACAGCGATGAGGGCTCCAATGGCGACGCCGCTTGCTGCACCGGTCGCGGTACGGTCTGTTGTGCCGGCCGCGTCATCGACTAGCGGTCGACATGAAATAGGAGGAGAGGCATCAGACGGTCAAATACTCTCGCACCAGGTCATCGCCGAGTTCGGACATCACCCCTTCTGCCTTGAGTCGACCTCGGTCGAGGATCACGAAGCGGTCACCGACTCGTCGCGCAAACGGCAGCTTCTGCTCGACTAGGATGACCGTCAGGCCCAGCTGATCCATCAAACGACGGATGATGTCGCCGATCTCGTGCACGATGTTCGGCTGAATGCCCTCGGTGGGCTCGTCCAGGATCAGCAGCTTGGGATCGATCACCAGCGCACGACCGATCGCAAGCTGCTGTTGTTGACCGCCGGAGAGATCGCCACCACGACGGCTGCGCATCTGATCGAGCACCGGAAACAGCTCGAAGATAAAGTCGGGGATGCGGCGGCTGCGATCCGCGCGGGCCGGCAGACCGATGCGCAGGTTCTCTTCCACCGACAGCAAAGGAAAGATCTGTCGCCCTTGTGGTACATAGCCGATACCGAGCCTGGCGCGGCGCTCAGCTGGCAGGCGTGCAAGATCATGATCTTGAAACTGCATCTGCCCGCTGCGCAGCGGCCGAAGACCCATGATGCAGTCCATCAGCGTAGTCTTGCCGACGCCGTTTCGGCCCATCACGCAGGTACATTGCCCCTGCGGAAAGGTCACCGAGAGGTCCCAGAGGGTATGGCTCTCGCCGTAATACTGGTTGAGCGTGTCGATCTGTAGCATCAGGTTAACCAGGTGTCCGAGTCCAGGGCTTGCGCGAAAGCCTTAGGTCATTGAGCAATCCTTTAGGTCGTTGAGCAATTCTTACGCCATGCGCCGAGCCTGGAACGCGCGCCGGCTGATGATCCGTGCAGCAATGCTTTGGAGTCAGTGGCGTAATGAGGGCGCATTGGGGCTCGTTAGGGGCTTATTGGCAGCATATTGGCAGCGTTATCGGGGCCTCGCTCGGAGCAGGCTCATTGCAACGCCTGCCGCGCGGCCTCGAGCGCCTCCCAGCGCTCATAACAGCCCTGCAGCTCGGTTTCGACCTCGGCGAGCCGCGATTGCGTGCTGCCGAGCTCACTGGCCGGCCCCTGATAGAGCGCGGGATCACCGAGCCGCGCGTGCAGCCGCTCGAGCTCGGTCTCGAGCGCCTCGATCTGCTGCGGCAACTGCTCCAGCGCGCGTTGATCCTTGTAGCTGAGCTTGCCGCTCGACTTGCCACGGCCGGCGGAGACCGAACGCCCGGCCTCGCGGCCTTGCTCCTGGGCCTTGCACGTCTGCTGCTTCGATGCCGCCTTGCGCTGAGCCGTCGAGTCCCCCGGTGCCCCGGCCATCGGTGGCGCCCCACTGCGATCACGGCGCTGTCGCAGCCAATCCGAATAGCCACCGACGTATTCCTGCACCCGGCCACCGCCCTCCAGCACCAGGCTTGAGGTCACGACGTTGTCGAGCAGATCGCGGTCATGACTGACCAGGAGCAGGGTGCCATCGAATTCGTTCAGGAGCTCCTCGAGCAGATCCAGGGTCTCGACATCCAGATCGTTGGTCGGCTCATCGAGCACCAGCAGGTTGGCCGGCTGGGTAAAGAGCTTGGCGAGCAGCAGCCGGTTGCGCTCGCCACCCGAGAGCGCCGAGACCGGTTGCTGCGCGCGCTCCGGCAGGAATAGGAAATCTTTCAGATAGGAGAGCACGTGCAGGCTGCGCCCGCCGACCTCGACCTTATCGCTCCCGCCGGCGACGTTATCGCGCACCGTCCGAGAAGGATCGAGCTGCGCCCGGAGCTGGTCGAAATAGGCGATCTTCAGATTGGTCCCGAGTCGAATCTGGCCCGAGTCCGGCTGCAGCTGGCCGAGCAGAAGCTTGAGCAGGGTCGACTTGCCCGCGCCATTGGGGCCGATGATGCCGACGCGATCCCCGCGCAGGATCAGGGTATTGAGCTGCTGGATGGTCGCTGCACCCGCACCGGGCTGATAGGAAAAGGTCACGCCCTCGGCCTCGACCACCAGCTTACCGCTGCGATCGCCGCTATCGATGCTCAGGCGCGCCTGTCCCGGACCCTCGCGACGTGCCTGGCGCTCCGCCCGCATCGCCTGCAACGCTCGCACGCGCCCTTCGTTGCGCGTCCGCCTCGCCTTGATCCCCTGCCGAATCCAGACCTCCTCCTCGGCCAAGCGCTTGTCGAAACGCTCGCGCTCCTTGGCCTCGGCGTGCTGGCGCTCCTCACGCCGGCGCAGATAGTTGTCGTAATCGCCCGGCCAATCCGTCAGCTGACCACGATCGAGCTCGAGGATGCGGGTGGCCAGATTGCGCAGGAAGCGCCGGTCATGCGTAATGAACAACAACGAGCCCTGGAAGCCGAGCATCAGCTCCTCGAGCCATTCGATGGTCTCGATGTCCAGATGATTGGTGGGCTCGTCCAGGAGCAGCAGATCAGGCTCGCTGATCAGCGCGCGCGCCAACATCACGCGCCGCCGTAGCCCACCGGATAGCGTTGCATAGACGGCTTCCGCGTCGAGCCCGAGCCGCGAGATCACCCGCTCGGCCCGCTGCTCGATCTCCCAGCCGCCCTCGGACTCTAGCCGTTGCTGCACGCTGGCCAAACGCGCCAGGTCCCGATCAGACGCCGATGCCCCAGCCTCAGCCAAGCGATGACTCAGGTGATGGTACTCGGCGACCAACCGCCCGAGCTCGCCGAGTCCCGCAGCAACCACATCCAACACCAGGTGCTCATCACCCAGCGGGGCCTCCTGTGCCAGGCGAGCGACGCGCAGCCCATCGGCGCGCCAGACCGAGCCGGAATCGGGCTGGATCTGGCCGTCAATGATCTTTAACAGGGTGCTCTTGCCAGTACCGTTGCGACCTATCAAGCAGACGCGCTCGGTCGGACCGATCTCAAGGTCGACGCCGTCGAGCAGCGGGGGATGGCCATAGGACAGCGTCACAGAACGCAGCGAGAGCAAGGACATAAAGGGCAACAAACAAGGTGGTGACGAGACGAGGCATCATTCTGCATCATAAACCAGCCAGTCAGGATGACCTATCGATACAGAGACCGATCGATGCAGAGAAGAACAGCCAAGGAACGCAGCTGCACCTATTGTGCAGCGCAAAATACTGTACACTTGTTCGTCATCAGTCATTGACAGCGCGCCGATAAAGAACAAGAGGCATGGTCAGATCCGTGACACTGCGAGAGGCTTGGGCCGGCGAGGCCGACTGCCGGAATTGCACCCTGCGAGCATCGGTGTTGTTCGCTGGACTCACCGAGCAAGACTTCGACCGTATCCACGACCCGATCGATCAGTTCGACCTGAAGCCGGGCACCCCCCTGTATCAGGCCGGTGAGGTCGGTGATTACATGTTCACCGTCCGGAGCGGCTCGCTCAAGTTGGTGCAATACCTGCCTGACGGCAGCCAGCGCATCGTGCGCATTGCCCGCAGCACCGATGTCCTCGGCCTTGAGGCCCTGCTCGGTAACGCCTATCAGCATGATGCCGTTGCGCTAGCGCCCACCGAGATCTGCCGCTTCCCGACCCGGGTGGTCAAGACGCTGAGCAAGGATAACCCAGGTCTGCACGAGGAGCTGATGCAGCGTTGGCAGCGGGCACTGAATGAGGCCGACGCCTGGCTCACTGAGCTCTCGACTGGCTCGGCGCGGCAGCGCGTCGCGCGCCTGCTGTTGCGCTTGGTGCGCGACCGCGAATCGAGCGAATGCCAGTTGTTCGGACGCGAAGACATGGGCGCCATGCTCGGCATCACCACCGAGACCGCCAGCCGCACTATCGCTGGCTTCAAGCGCGAGAGCCTGATTGTTGAGTCGCGGCCAAACCGCTTCCTGCTCGACATCCCCAACCTCAGGCGCATCGCCGAGGATTAGCCTCGCTACCCGCCGCAGGCCGACAGCTCAGGGCGATGCCGGGTTGGATACCGGTTGGCAATCACCCTGACTAAAGGGCACTGCGGCGCTCGCGGCAGCCGAGACCCCACCGTATTGAGCCGCTGTCTATTGACAGCTTTCAATGTTGCCGTTCGCGCGCGGCGACTATGCTGCGCCGATGATCAGCCGAGTTTGCAACGATGCCCGAAACCGCCCCAGACGCCGCTAAGCCCGATCCGCGAATCAAGCATTTTCCGGTCGCCTTCTTCGCCGTCATCATGGGCTTGTCCGGCCTGTCGATCGCGTGGGAGATGGCACAGGCCACCTTTGGGATGCCTCTGGATATGGCTGGCGCCTTGCGTTGGCTCGCACTCGGCCTGTTCGGGCTGTTCTCGGTGATGTACCTGATCAAACTGTTCTTGTTCCGCGACGCGGTGCTGCACGAGCTGCGGCATCCGATCCAGATCAATTTCTTCCCGACCATATCAATCAGCATGCTGCTGCTCAGCGCCACGCTGCTGTCATCGCTGCCTGGCCTCGCTGCAGTCTTTTGGATCATTGGCACCGCGGTACATCTGCTGCTGACGCTCTATGTGATGAATGTCTGGATGCATCACGACCACTTCGAGATCCATCACATCAACCCGGCCTGGTTCATTCCCGTCGTCGGCAATGTCTTGGTCCCGATCGCCGGCGTGCCCCTCGGCCATCTGGAGCTGTCCTGGTTCTTCTTCAGCGTCGGGGTCCTGTTCTGGCTGATCCTGTTTGCCATCATCACCTATCGCATGCTGTTCCATCAGCCGCTGCCAGACCGCTTGATGCCCACCTTCTTCATCCTGATCGCTCCACCTGCGGCCGGCTTTATTGCCTACATCGAGCTCAGTGGTCTCGCCGAGGCGGGGGCGCTGGATGCCTTTGCCCGCGTCCTCTACTACAGCAGCCTGTTCCTGACCCTGCTGCTGTTGACGCAGGTCGGCCGTTTCGTCCGGCTCCACTATTACATCTCCTGGTGGGCCTACTCCTTCCCGCTCGCCGCGGTGACCATTGCGACCCTCATCATGTATGAGCTGACCGGCCTCCTGGCCTTTGCCGTCATCGGCTGGACCTTGCTCAGCCTGGTCACGCTCGTTGTGATCTTCCTGCTCTACCGCACCGCGGTTGCGGTCGGTGGACGCAGTATCTGTGTGCCTCATCTGTGACCGCGACAGGCTGATCTTTCGAGTCGACAACAGGCAGCACCATGAAGCAAACCCTGCTCAATGAACGCTATCCGCTCTTTGTGCTCAGACTTGATCGCAACGAGACCCGGTTCCACAGCGTCGATGAGATCTGCGGCTACTTTCGCGATTGCATCCAAGCGCATCGCTGCGGCCATTTCATCGCCATCTTCGATCACTACGCCCACACCTGTGCCCTGCCCGAGGGTGATGTGGACAGCGAGATTCGTGCGGCCAAGAACGTCCTATTCTGTTTTGGGCTATCGCTTCCCAGTCCTGAGATCCTCGGTCTCAGGCCGCGCTCGATCGGGGTTGCCGAGCTGGAGCGACAGTTCGTGATCAGCTTCATGGAGGCCCCCATGCCGGTCGCAAATGCGGCGATGGAAGACTGGGCGCTTGGACTGCGGCGCAACGAGCTCGCGTCCGAGCAGGCCTAGTCCATGTCCCGCGCCAGCCCCGGACCGGATTGGAGCTTGCGCGGCGTCGCGACCGCTTTTCGAACCATCCGATGAGAGACACCACAGCGAACTGGAGCCCAACCGATGCGCATCGCAGTCACCAGCCAGAACTTCAAGACCATCACTGGGCATGCTGGCAAGAGTCGCCGTTTCCTGATCTACGATCTCGAGTCGGCTAGCGAGCCTGTCGAGGTCGAGCGACTCGATCTCCCCAAGGAGCTCTCGCTGCATGAGTACCATGGCGCAGATCACCCGCTGTACCAGCGCCAGCTGGACGCCATCCTCTCGGGCGGGGCTGGACAGCGTTTCTTCGACCGGATGGCACAACAAGGCATCAAGGTCATCACCACCTCCGAGACGGACATCGCCGCCGCCCTGAGCGCGATCGCGAACGGTCAAGAGCTACCGCCTGCGGCACCGCACGAGCACTAGCCTCGCCGCAGCCCGAGCGTCCGAAAGAGCACCAGCGCCGAATGCTGACCCGAATCAAGCTCAAGCATCGCTGAGCCTGACCAAAACCGTCGGAATTGCGAATTCGCATTCTCTGCCGCGGGACAGGTAATTAAGCTTTTGCTGATGGACCTGAACTGCCGAGCGTCATCCGTGCGGCAGTTGCAGAAGACGCCGTAACGAAACGGCGCAGCGACCGATCGCTCTCGACGCAACCGCGCCTTGAGGGCAGCGACGGGAGGTGGTGGATGCCGATGCCTCGGCGCATCGGCCTCTAGAGGTCTGAATTCGGACTCGGGATTCCAACGATGCTAGATAGCGTAATGGTCGAGCTATCGCGGTGGCAATTCGCCATCACCGCGATGTATCACTTTCTCTTCGTCCCGCTGACCCTTGGGCTCAGCTGGATGCTGGTGATCATGGAGAGCGTCTACGTGATGACGGGACGCGAGATCTATAAGGACATGACCAAGTTCTGGGGCAAGCTGTTCGGCATCAACTTCGCCCTGGGCGTGACCACTGGACTGACCATGGAGTTCCAGTTTGGAACCAATTGGTCCTACTATTCTCACTATGTCGGCGACGTCTTCGGCGCGCCTTTGGCCATCGAAGGCCTGATGGCCTTCTTTTTGGAATCGACCTTCATCGGTCTGTTCTTCCTCGGCTGGGAGCGCCTCACAAAGCGTCAGCATCTGGGCGTGACCTTCCTGACCGCGGTGGGGTCGAACCTCTCTGCGATGTGGATACTGATCGCCAACGGTTGGATGCAGCATCCGGTCGGCGCTGAGTTCAGCTTCGAGACCATGCGCATGGAGATGATCAGCTTCTCCGAGGTCTTGTTCAACCCAGTCGCCCAGGTCAAGTTCGTGCACACTGTCGCCGCTGGCTATGTGACGGCGGCCATGTTCGTCGCTGGCATTAGCGCTTATTACATGCTCAAGGGGCGGGATTTGGCCTTTGCCAAACGCTCGTTCTCAGTGGCGGTTGGCTTTGGACTGGCGTCGATTCTGTCGGTGATCCTGCTCGGCGACGAATCCGGCTATGAGGTCGGTGATGTCCAGAAGGTCAAGCTCGCGGCCATCGAGGCCGAATGGCATACCGAGGAGGCCCCGGCGGCATTTACCGCCTTCGGCATGCCCAGCAACGAGGACGAGGAGACCCACAACGCCTTCAAGATCCCCTGGGCGCTCGGCCTGATTGCGACCCGCTCGCTCGATGAAGAGGTCGTCGGTCTGAAGGAATTGATGCGCGAGCACGAGATCCGCATCCGCTCCGGCATGGTCGCCTATGAGTACTTGCAGCGACTGCGAAACGGCCAGGATACCGAGGCAAACCGCGCCATGTTCAAAGACCACATGGACGATCTCGGGTATGGACTCCTGCTCAAGGCCTACACCGATAACCCAGCCGAGGCCACCGAGGAACAGATCCAGATGGCGGTCAAGGATTCGATCCCCGAGGTCGCGCCGTTGTTCTGGGCCTTCCGCATCATGGTCGCCGCTGGCTTCTGGATGCTGCTCCTGCTGGTGCTCGGCTTCTACTACAACGCTAAGCGCGAGATCCAGAACAAGCGCTGGCTGCTGCGCGCCTTCCTCTATAGCATCCCCGTGCCCTGGCTCGCCGCCGAGACCGGTTGGTTCGTCGCCGAGTTCGGCCGCCAGCCCTGGGCCATTGGTGAGGTGCTGCCGACCTCGGTCGCCGCCTCAAGCCTCACCGCCAACGATCTGGTCATCAGCCTCAGTGCCTTCATCATCTTCTACACGCTGCTGTTCCTGATCGAGATGTTCCTGATGTTCAAGTTTGGGCGCCAGGGTCCAAGCTCGCTGCACACCGGTAAGTATCATTTCGAGAAGCAGCAGGCGTCGACAACCGACGCAGGCGGCGCTGGCGCGCCCTCGACGACCGCACCGGCCAGTCCGTATCGCGGAGAAGGCTCATGATCATCGATTACGAAGTCCTGAAACTGATCTGGTGGCTGCTGGTCGGCGTGCTCTTCATCGGCTTCGCAGTCACCGATGGCATGGACATGGGGGTCGGCACCCTGCTGCCCTTCCTCGGCAAGGACGACGAGGAGCGCCGGGTGATCATCAACACCGTCGGTCCGCATTGGGACGGCAACCAGGTCTGGCTGATCACCGCCGGCGGTGCCATCTTTGCCGCCTGGCCCCTGGTCTACGCGACCGCCTTCAGTGGCTTCTATTTCGCCATGCTGTTGGCGCTGTTCGCGCTCTTCTTCCGGCCCGTCGGGTTCGACTACCGCAGCAAGATCCAGAATAAGCAATGGCGCAATGCCTGGGATTGGGGCCTGTTCATCGGCGGTGCTGTGCCAGCGCTCGTGTTTGGCATCGCCTTTGGCAACCTATTGCAGGGTGTGCCTTTCCATCTGGACGAGCTGCTTAGGCCCTACTACACCGGTAGCTTCTTCGGCCTGCTCAATCCGTTCGCGCTGCTGGCCGGCCTGATCAGTCTGGGCATGTTGACCATGCATGGCGCGATCTGGCTGCAACTACGCACTGGCGAGCCGGTCGCTTCGCGCGCAAAGCATTGGGCGAAGATCGTTGGCTTGGCGACCATCGCCGGTTTCGCGTTGGCCGGTATCTGGCTGACGCTCGGCGTCGACGGCTTCAAGGTGGTCAGCATGCCAGCGCTGGACGCGATTCCGAATCCGCTGACCAAGGAGGTCGTGGTTGATCCCTATGGCTGGCTCACCAACTATCGGCAGTACCCCTGGACACTCTTGTTTCCAGCCCTGGGGTTTGCCGGGCTCGGGTTTGCGATCAGCCTCTCGATACGCGATAAGGCCGGGCTTGGGCTGATCATGAGCGGACTCGGGATCACCGGCATCATCATGACCGCTGGCGCCGCCATGTTCCCGTTCATCATGCCCTCGAGCAGCAACCCGAACAGCAGTCTGATCGCCTGGGATGCGACCTCGAGTCATCTGACGCTCACGGTGATGTTCTGGGCAGCGGTGATCTTCATCCCGATCATCCTGATCTACACCACCTGGACCTATACCAAGATGTGGAGACGGATCACCGTCGAAGAGATCCGCGCCCAAGATAGCTCAGCCTACTAGCTCGGCCTCGTGTTCCGGGCCTCCTCTCTGGGTCCGGTCACCTAGCCTGCCCCCTGGCCTGATGATCAAGCCAGCAGCCATATGATGATGCCTAGCGCGCCCGCCACTGTGGTGCGCTAGGCTATACCCAAACACTCTCGGAGCAGCAACAGATGTGGTACTTCACTTGGATTCTCGGCGTCTTGCTCGCCGTTGCCTTTGGCATCATCAATGTGATGTGGTATGAATCCTCGCAGTGCATGGGTGATCCGCAAGACGATCAGCCCCAGGGTTGAGCGCTGCCCGCGCATCCCAGTCAGCCAACCAGTCAGCCAACCAGTCAGCCACCCGGCCAGCCAACTGGCAGGCTCGATCGAATCGCTCGCCTAACCGCGACCGATCCAGTTCGGAGCCTGCCGCCAGAACAGACTCCGCCCACAGCGATCATGCAGGACTACCAACCGCGCCCCGACCTCCTCAAGGACCGTGTCATTCTGGTCACCGGTGCATCCGAAGGGGTCGGCCGCGCGCTCGCCTTGGCCTGCGCCAAGCACGGCGCCCCTGTGGTCCTCAGTGGCTTTCGCGAGAAGGCGCTCGAGGCGGTCTATGACGAGATCGTCGACGCCGGCTGGCCAGAGCCGGCGAGTCTGCCGCTGGATCTCGAGAAGGCCGATGAGCAGCTGATGCTCGGTATCGCCACCACGCTGGGCGATGAGTTCGGTCGGCTCGACGGGCTGGCGCATACCGCACAGTACATCCCCTTCCTCAGCCGAATCGATGACTACGACGCCGACCAATGGGACAAGGTGCTACGTATCAATCTCACGG